>CAUVMU010000145.1:0-4960 GCA_963552775.1 uncultured Eggerthellaceae bacterium
CGTCGACACTGCGGTTGCGATGGCGTTCGGTGCGTCGGTTGCGCCCGAGACCACGGTGACGGCCAAAACGAGAACGATGATAACGGCCAGCGACGGGTATGCGGCTACCTGTCCGATAAACGCTGCAAGCGAGAGGTCCATCGAGCTCCTTCGTAGGAATGCCGCCGGCATCGGTCGCCAGCGCTTCCCGCAGTGTAGCGCATTTACCCGTTCCGCGACAGGCGCACGCGCAAACGACATGCATAGCGCCGCCGCCGTTTGCACGTTGTCGGAGGTTCCGCGACAGGCGCACGCGCAAACGACATCGCCTGCGCGCAGGTCGGCGGCGCAGCGCCGGGATTCGCGCCCTCTGCGCGCCAGTCGCGCCCTCGCGTGCGTCTCCGGGCCATTCGCCGCCGTCGCCGCCCCTTACGGCGCCAGCCGCGCCCTCGCGTGCGTCTCCGGGCCATTCGCCGGCGCCGCCCCTTACGACGCCAGCCGCGCGTTCGCGGTGCGCCTTCACCGATATCGCTTGCGTTCCGGCTCCGCTCGCGCGCGCCACTTGCTACGGTGGGTGTCAAAGACCTGCGGCAACGATGCTCAAGGGGCCGCAAGGGCTTCGGATGCGCGACTGAGGAGGTCGGTTATGGGCAGGGTCTACAATTTCTCAGCTGGTCCGGCGACGCTGCCGGAGAGCGTGCTGGCACAGGCCGCCGCCGAGATGCTCGATTATCGGGGCTCGGGCATGTCGGTCATGGAGATGAGCCACCGCTCAAAGGAGTTCAAGGGCATCATCGAGGAGGCCGAGTCCGATCTGCGCGATCTCATGGACATCCCCGGGAACTATCGCGTCCTGTTCATGCAGGGCGGTGCGACGCTGCAGTTCGCGGCCGTCCCGATGAACCTCATGCGCAACGGCAGGGCCGACTACATCGTGAGCGGTTCGTGGTCGAAGAAGGCCATGAAGGAGGCGAAGCTCTACGGCGAGGCCGCGGTGCTCGCCTCGAGCGAGGACGGCAACTTCTCCTACGTGCCCGACGTCGCCTCCCTTACGGTGTCGCCCGACGCCGACTACGTGTACATCTGCGAGAACGAGACGATCTACGGCACGAAGTACCGCACGTTGCCCGATACCGGCGACGTTCCGCTCGTGTCCGACATGTCGTCCATGTTCCTCTCCGAGCCCATCGATGTGACGCGTTACGGCCTCGTATACGGCGGCGTGCAGAAGAACGTGGGCCCTGCGGGCGCGGCCATCGTCGTCGTGCGCGACGATCTCGTGCGCGACGACGTGCTGCCCGCTACCCCCACGCTCATGCGCTACAAGACGATGGCCGATGCGGGCAGCCTGTACAACACGCCGCCGTGCTACACCATCTACCTGTGCGGGCTTGTGTTCAAGTGGCTGAAGGAGCAGGGCGGGCTTGCCGGAATCGGACGGGTCAATCGCGAGAAGGCGGCGCTGCTCTACGGCTTCCTCGACCAGAGCTCCCTGTTCGCGGGCACGGTGCGGGTCGAGGACCGCTCGTTGATGAACGTCCCGTTCGTTACCGGAAGCGACGAGCTCGATGCGAAGTTCGTGGCGCAGGCGACCGAGGCGGGTCTCGTGAACCTTAAAGGTCACCGCTCGGTCGGCGGCATGCGCGCGAGCATCTACAATGCCATGCCGCGCTCAGGCGTGCAGGCTCTCGTTGAGTTCATGGAAAAGTTCGAGAAGGACAATGCCTAAGGGCGAAACGCTGTAGCATACAGCCGTCGGCGCTCGAGCCCGACGTGCTTCCGAACCTAAACCCTCCCCGCGCGGTGCACGGGGAGGGTTTCTGCGCGCAGGCCGCGCGATGCGAGGCTTCGCGATTCATTCGGAGCTGGCCGAGCGCGCTCGATCTGCAGCGACGGTGAAACGATTGAAGCGGCGAACCCGAAGGGCGATGCATATGGCTTTCGATATCAGCGTGTTGAACGACCCCCAGCGCGAGGCGGTCTCCCGCACGGAGGGGCCGCTTTTGGTTCTGGCGGGCGCGGGCAGCGGGAAGACGCGCGTGCTCACGTACCGCATTGCGAACCTCATCGAGAACAAGGGCGTCGCCCCGTGGGAGATCTTGGCCATCACGTTCACGAACAAGGCCGCCGCCGAGATGCGCGAGCGCCTGGCGGCTCTTGTGGGCCCCGGCGCGCGCGGCATGTGGGTCTCGACGTTCCACAGCATGTGCGTGCGCATCCTGCGCGCCGACGCCGAGCGCATAGGCTTCGATCGCAACTTCACCATTTACGATGATGCCGATTCGAAGCGCCTGTTCAAGGACATTATGGCCGAACTCGACATCGACCCGCGCCGTTTTCCCGTGAACGCGGTGCGCAACCGCATATCCACGGCGAAGAACGAGCTCGTGGTCCCCGGCGACTTCGCGGCCCGCGCCGCCGATCCAGTGGGCAAGGTCGCGGCTCGCGTGTACGCGCGTCTGCAGGAGCGCCTGCGCGCGGCGAACGCGTTCGATTTCGACGACCTGCTGCTCTACGCATACCTGTTGCTCAAGAACCACGCCGAAGTCCTCGATGCCTATCAGCGTCGTTTCCGCTACCTCATGGTCGACGAGTACCAGGACACCAACCATGCTCAGTACGAGATCTGCCGCCTTCTGGCAGCCGCGCACCGCAACATCATGGTGGTCGGCGACGACGACCAGTCCATCTACTCGTGGCGCGGCGCCGACCTGCGCAACATCCTCGAGTTCGAGGCCGACTACCCGCAGTGCACGACCGTCAAGCTCGAGCAGAACTACCGGAGCGTGGGAAACGTGCTCGCCGCTGCGAACGCCGTCATCGCCAACAACGTGCAGCGCAAGCAAAAGCGCCTGTTCACAGCATCGGGAGATGGTGACAAGATCAAGGTGTACAACGCTTCGGACGAACGCGACGAGGGGCGTTGGATCGCCGGGCGCATCGAGGCGCGCCATGGCGAAGGCTTGAGCTACAACCAGATGGCCGTCTTCTACCGCACGAACGCCCAGAGCCGCATGATCGAGGATATGTTCCTGCGCGCCGGCGTGCCCTACCGTATCGTGGGCGGCACGCGCTTCTTCGAGCGGCAGGAGATCAGCGACGTCATGGCCTATCTGACGCTTGCGGTCAATCCCGCCGACGACATGGCAGCCAAGCGCGTCATCAACGTGCCGCGCCGCGGAGTGGGCAAGACCACGATCGAATACCTCGAGCAGCGTGCTCGCGAGGAGAAGACCTCGTTTCTGAACGCGGCCGAGCTCGCAATCGCCGACCCGTCGCTGCGCGCGTCGACGCGCAAGGCGATCGCCGAGTTCACGGGGCTGCTCGCCGAGGCGCGTACGTACTCGGGCGACCTGCGCCGCGTCGTGGAGGCCGTCATCGATCGGGCGGGGCTGATTTCCGCGCTCGAGCTCGAGGGCACCGACGAGGCGCGCGGGCGCATCGAGAACATCAAGGAGTTCCTGGGCGTCGTCGACGAGTTCTCCGATACGCACGAAGACGAGGACGCCCTGTTCGAGGCCCCGACCGCCCTGTCCGAGGCGGATGCGGACGCGAGCGCCGATGCGTCCGGCGATCCTTCGACTCCGGCGCGCGTGCTGCGCGGCGATTCGCTCGCCGACTTCATCGAGTGGGTGCGGCTGCGCACCGATCTTGACGCCACGACCGACGAAGGGCATGCGGTCACGCTCATGACGGTCCACTCGTCGAAAGGACTCGAGTTCGACTGCGTGTTCGTGGCGGGTATGGAGGAGTCGCTGTTCCCGCATGCGAACTCCATCGCCGATTCGACGAGCGTCGAAGAGGAGCGCCGCCTCGCCTACGTAGCCATCACTCGTGCGCGCAAGTATTTGTACCTGACCTGCGCCTCCCAGCGCCAGATTTTCGGCCAGACCCAGGTCAATCCCGTGTCGCGTTTCATTCACGAGATTCCCTCCGAGCTGCGCGAGGCCACAGGCCTCGGTTCGGCGGGCTTCTTTGGTACCGGTTGGGAGAAGCGCGGCAGCCGTCGGGGGATTGCCGGGTCGGGCTCGGAGGCGGGCGAAGGTCGCGTGTTCGGCCGTTCGAGCGCGGGCGGGTCGGGCGAGCGGGCGCGCCGGGGGCGCTCGACGTTGAGCCCTGCGGCTGAGAAGAAGTCGGGGGCGCAGGCGTCGTTTTCCGCAGGCGACATCGTCAACCACAAGACGTTCGGTCGCGGTCGCGTGACGAAGGTCGATGGCGATACCGTTTACGTGAGCTTCAACAAGCTCGGGCAGACCAAGAAGCTGCTCAAGGATTACGCTCCCATCGTGAAGGTGGGGTAGGGCGGCAGGGCGCGCCGCACGCGAAGCCCGCCCGCCACGGGTTCCGCGCTGCGAAGCGCTCCAGTTGACGCAGGACCCGCCCGTGCGCGAGCATCGGTAGCGAGCGCCGCAATCGCAGCCGCGAGCATAAGCAGGACCCGCCCGTGCGCGAGCATCGGGAACCGAGCAGGTCCACGCGGTCGAGAATGTAAGGGGCCCCGCCCGTGCGCGAGCATCGGAAACGCGTCATTCGAGGGCGCCCCGAGAGCCGCATTCCTGCCGCTTTCGTACGCTTTTCCGCCGTGCGCGGCGCAAGTCGGCGCGAACGGGTAGAATGGCGGGGAACGATACGGCACTTTACATTCGGCGGACAAGGAGACCACATGGCTTCGCCCATCATCGTCGTGGGGCACAAGAACCCCGATAACGATTCCATATGCGCTGCAGTCGGCTACGCGTACTTGAAGAACGAGCTCGCGCGCATCGAGGCCGCCGGAGGCGAGCCCGACACGGTGTACATTCCCGCGCGTTTGGGCCCTCTGCCCCCCGAGAGCGCCTGGGTGCTCGAGAGCAACGGGCTGCCGGCGCCCCAGGTGGTCAGCAATCTGTACGCGCGCGTTTCCGATGTCATGACGCCGGACCCCATTTCCATCCGCCACGACGCCACACTGCTCGAGGCGGGGCGCATGCTGCGCCACTAC
>CAUVMU010000146.1:0-4944 GCA_963552775.1 uncultured Eggerthellaceae bacterium
TCGACGACGCGCTCGAGTTCTTCGCGAACATCCCCGGCATCAAGCGCAAGCTGCAGACGCTGCACGATGTGGGGCTCGGCTACATCCGCCTCGGTCAGCCCGCCACGACGCTGTCGGGCGGCGAGGCCCAGCGCGTGAAGCTGTCGAGCGAGCTTGAAAAGCGCCAGACCGGCAAGACGTTCTATATCCTTGACGAACCGACGACGGGTTTGCATTTCGAAGATGTGCGACAGCTGCTCGAGGTTCTGCAGCGCCTGGTGGACGCGGGCAACACCGTGCTCGTCATCGAGCACAACCTCGACGTCATCAAGTCGGCAGACCGTATCATCGACCTCGGACCCGAGGGCGGTGCGCGCGGCGGGCGCATCGTGGCGAGCGGCACGCCCGAGGAAGTCGCGGCCGTCGAGGGAAGCCATACCGGACGTTTCCTGAGGTCGGTCCTCGCACGATAGGATGCGCACAGCAGGGGAAGCGGTGCATGAGGATGAACGATGCGCGCCGTGGAAAACGCTGTGATGCGCGCCGCGGAAAACGCTGTGCATGGTGATTGTATCGCGCGGGAAAAACTATTGCCCGTGAAGAATGCTTGCCTGATAATACGGTGCACTCAAATGAGGGGTCACACGAAAAGGAGGAGCCGGTGGAGCTTCGCAAGGCGCAGATGGTCGAGCTCGACCATCTTATGGACATCTACGCGGACGGGCGCCGAGCCTTAGCGGAGTTGGGCATCGATCAGTGGCAAAGCGGCCGTCCTTCGGTCGAGATGATCGCGGACGATATCGAACGCGGGGAGTTCTACCTGTGCGTCGACGACGGGGTTATAGCGGGCGCTGCTATGCTCGGGCTGCGCGGCGATGCGGACTACGACCTCATCAAGGATTCGTGGCTGACCGATTGCACCGTCGCGAACCCTGATTACCTGGTCGTTCACCGCGTTGTTGCCGATTCGCGCCTGGGGCGGCGCGGTGTCGCCTCATTTCTGATCACGGCGGCTGAGCAGATGGCGCGCGAGGCGGGTCGCGCGAGCGTGCGCATCGACACCCATCCCGGCAACGTGCGCATGCACGGTCTTCTTGCCAAGCTCGGATACACCGAGGTGGGTGTTTTTCTGTTGCCCGAAGGTTTCGAAGCTACTCGCGAGCGCGTGGCCTACGAGAAGCTCGTCGGCTAGCGCTTTCCCTCGACCTCGACGCCCGCGTTCGCACTTTCCCTTGACCTCGACGCTCGACGGACGCGTTCGCACTTTCCCTCGAGGTCGCTCGACGGACGCGCCCGCGCTTCGCCCTGAGGTCGCCCGACGCGCCCGCGCATCCGCTTTCGGGTCGCCCGACGCGCTTGCCCCCGTCCGATTCGAACCCGAGGACTCATATCGGTCGAAGGCGAACCACCCGCCTGATTCCGTTGGCACCGTCGAAGCGACGGTGCCGCTTGTAACGCTCGTAACGGGTGCATCGTGACGACCTACGCTTCCACTCTTGCTTGAGATGACCCCTCCGCTGTCCGGGTGACGACGATCTTGCGATCGATGGAGTTCTTGAGCTCCTCGACATGGCTGATGATTCCGATGAGCTTGTCGTCTTCCGATATGCCTGTGAGCATGGCGAGCGCTCGGCTGAGCGATTCGGGGTCGAGCGAGCCGAATCCCTCGTCGATGAACATGGCATCGAGGCGGATGCCGCCTGCGCGCTGCTGCACCACGTCCGATAGGCCGAGCGCGAGCGAGAGCGCCGCTTCGAACGATTCGCCCCCTGAGAGCGTGGATGCGTCGCGCGTCTTGCCGGTGAAGCAGTCGTGCACGTCGAGGTCGAGGCCCGACTGGCGCCCCTTCCCCGCGGCGTCTTTGCGCCGTACAAGCTGGTAACGGTCGTTCGACACGAGCGCGTAGCGCAGGTTCGCCGCTTCGATGACGAGGTCGAAGTAGAGGCTTTGCACGTAGGTTTCGAAGGAGATGCGCGCCGAGCCGGCAAGCCTTCCCGCCGCGACGTCGGACAGCTCGCGCAACGAACGGTACCGCTTTCCGAGCGCATCGGCGCTTTTTCCGTCGCGCTCGACCGATGCGAGCGTCGAGTGGTTCGCGACGATGCGGGCGTTGATGCTGCTTCGCCGCTCCTCGACGGCGGCGAGGTGGAGGTCGAGTTCGGCGAGATGTTCTTCATGTTCGGCGCGTCTCGAGATATCGACGCTTTTGACCTGGCCTTTCAGAGCCTCGATGAGCGCTCGGGTCCGTTCGAGCGCGCTGCTGCACGTCTGTGCGTCCGCGAGCGCTCGATCGCGCGCGTGCACGAGCCGTTCAAGCTTCTCTTCGAGTTCGGTGATGTTTGCGAGCGCTTCAGCGCGCGTGGGATGGGGCAGCGAGGCGCGCACGGCATCGCGTGTTGCGGTTGAACTGGCGAGGTCCGCTCGGGCGCGCGCAAGTTCCTCGACGCCGCGCGTCTCATCTGCCTGCGCATGCGCAAGCGTCCCTTCCGCTTCCCGCAGCGCGTTGCGCGCGGCGCTCAGGCGCTGCTCGTCGGCTTCGGCGACCGTTTTCTCTCGTGTTGCGGTTGCAAGCAGGTCTTCGGCGCGTGCGAGTGCTGTTCGTGCGGCGGCGAGATCGGGGTAGGGCAGGCGGGCGGCCGCCTCGGTGCAGCGGGCCTGAGCGGCGCTTGCCTCCGACCGTGCAATCGAAGCGCGCTGCCGAGCCTCCTCGGCGCGCGTATCGACGAGTGCAAGGCCGCTCCGCGTTCGCTGCAGTTCGCTTTGGGCTTGACGCAGCGCTTCGGTCTGAGCGAGCAAGGCACGGGCGCGGGCGTTTGCCTCCTGGGCTTTGGCCCGCTCGGCTTCGGACTTCCGCACGAGCTCGTCTGCGCTCCCGTGCTCGGCGCATGCCTTTTCGAGGGCGCGCTCCCGTTCGTGGCTGGTGGCCCGGGCGGAGGAAGCGAGGGCGGCGCGTTCCGCCTGCGAAGAGCGGTCCTGCACGGTTTGCGCCTCGAGTGCGTCGATTTCCTCTTTCGTCGGCGCGCTTTCGGGCACGGGCGCGGGTGCGGGATGTTCGGTCGATCCGCAGACCGGGCAGGGGAGGGTTGCGGAAAGACCTTGCGCGAGCAGACCTGCTTGGGCATCGAGGTAGCGCTGGCGGAGTTCCTGCAGGGCGGCTTCGCTACGCCGGGTCGTTTCAGACGCTTCGCAGTACGATTTCCGAGCTTGTTCGGCATCGGCGCGCGCGTGCGCGAGCTGCGCTTCAAGGTGCTCTATCCGCGCATGCTCCTGCTCAAAGCGTGCTTGAGCCGTATGGGCTTCGCGCGCCTCGTTCTGTGCGCGTTCGAGTTGGGTCGGCGCTTCGGCGAGGCGCGCTATAAGAGCTTCCTGTCCCTCGATACTCGCTCGCGTTTCCGCCGCGTTTCGGAGCGCTTCGTCGAGTTCGCGAGTCGCCTGCTCCACCGCTTTCTCGAAAGCGATTTGCTCCGTGAACGTCTGCTCGTAGCGTTCGTGATGCGCGACCGCCTCCTGGGCGGTTTTCAGCTCGGTTTGGGCGCTTTGCTCCGCATGCCGTGCTTCGATTGCCTTCTCCGGGGCCCGCTCGAGATGCGCTATGGTCTCCGTTGCAGCGGAGAGGCGCTCCCGTGCGGCTGCGAGGCCCTCACGCAGCGCGGCGAGGCCCGCTTCTGCGCGCGAGTAGGTTCCGCGCGCGACGGCGAGGGCGCTTTCTGCTTCGTCGTATCGGTCGAACTGGGAAAACGTGGAGCGCTCCTGTGCGATGCGAGCGCGAAGGGAATCCCGCTCGCCGTCACGTTCCGATTCCCTTCGCAGGCGCTCGACCGCCTCGACATGGGCCCGTTCCTCTTCCTTTTCCCTCTGTTCGGACTGGTCGAGCTCGGCGGCGGCGCGCTCGGCCTGCGCTATGCGGTCGAGGGCCTGCAGATCCGCGTCGCGCTCGCGCCGGTATCGCTCGAGGGTGGAGGTGCAGGTGCCAGAAAGGCTTTCGTCCTCGATTTCCTGCTCGCGCAACGCCCGCTCGAGTGTTTCGGCGAGCAGCGTGCCCGCTTCGAGGTCACGCTGCACCTCGAGCGCACGCTCGCTGCCGTCCTCGAGCAAGACCGCCTCGGCGGCGAGCTGCAGGCGCCGTCCCGTGTCGCGCCAAGCGGCTTCAGCCTGGGAGCTGCGGGTTTGCAGGTCGCGCTGGAAGGAGTCGTAGGCCGCCGTATCGAAGAGCTTACGGAATATGGCTGCGCGCTCCTTCGTGGTTGCGTGCAGCAGTTTTCGGAACTCGCCCTGCGCGATCATGACGATTTGGGAGAACTGGCGCCGATCGAGCCCGAGGAGCTTCACCACGGCCTCGTTGGCATCGCGCTCGCGGGTGAGCGGGTCCCCTCCGGGGCGTTCGAACTCGACGGTCGGGCTTTTCAGCCCGATGTCGCCGGTGCGCTTGCGGTAAGGGTAGGCGGGCGTGCGCCGTATGCGGTAGCGCTCTCCCCGATAGGAGAACTCCAGTTCAACGAAGGGCTTATCGACTTCGAGCGCGAAGTCGCTGTACAGGTTCTGCGCCGCGCGCCCCTCGCCCGACGGTTCCCCGAACAGGGCGAACGACAGGGCGTCGAACAGCGTGGTCTTACCCGATCCGGTGTCTCCGCAGATAAGGTAAAGGCCCGCCGTACCGAGCTGGGAGAAGTCGAGCTCGGTTTTGCCTGCATAGGGACCGAAGGCTTGCAGCGTGAGTTTTTCGGGCCTCATTGACGGTCTCCTTCCGATTCGCCCTTCGAACGGCCTGAGAACGCCCGCTCAAGCGCCGCTTGCGCGCAGGAGCGTTGGTCATCGTCGAGCGGGCGGTCGAGCTCCTGCTCGAAGAAGCGTTCGAACAGTTCGACGGGGTCGAGGTCGCGCTCGACGGTGCCGAGCGTGCGCTGCCTCCGCGCGCGAACGGCGACGTTGTCGTATTCGACGAGGAGCGTATAGGGGTAGGCGCTG
>CAUVMU010000147.1:0-4931 GCA_963552775.1 uncultured Eggerthellaceae bacterium
TGCGCTTTCGGTCGGCTTAAGCCGCAGGCGCACATTCTCGCCGCTAACCCCGAAAACGGGGATACAACCCGGATGATGTGGACGGCCTACCCTGTTCGCGTCACATATCGAGGAGGGAGATTGAAAGACGGCGCCCCGGAGCGCTTCTTATCAAGTCGGTGTCGAAAAAAAGATTCGACCGGAGTCGCTTGAGGGGGAGTGCGACTCCGGTCTAGACGAGTGAGGCGAGGAGAACGAGGGTTTGAAATCCTTTTCCTTTGCCTGAGAACACTATAAGGCTTGTATTATTTCTTGTCAAGAATAAATTTAAGGCTTTTTGAGCATTCTTTTCACCGGCGGCAAACGGGGCTTCTGCAACTGCAAGCGGCAGTTCGCGGAAATCTGCTGAAAGCATGGGCACGGACAGACGGCCCTGTCCGCGCTGCAGACGACCCCTGTCCGCGCTGCATGTCGAAGGGGACCCGGGTCCTTATTCCCGATACTCGACCTTACCTTGTGGTGATAGATGCAGGTTCTAATCGCAGTCGGACCGGAGGAGGACATAGCATTCCCGAAACCCGACCTTGTGGTGATAGACGCGGAGCCATAGACGCGGAGCCATAGACGTGGAGCCATAGACGTGGAGCCGCGAAGCACGCGACAATCGCCGGCACGCCCATTCGCACGAGCGTCGAGCGCACTTGGCGGTTCGCACGCGCTTTGCAATCATTGACACCGCCCTGTTCGCATGAGTGCACTGGACAAGCTTCGCCGTTGCGGTTTAAATGGACGAAACAGCAAAACCCCGAGGAAAGCCACCATGACCACGAGCAGCGAGCGCACGCGCAAAGACCTGGAAACCGCCTTTTGGAAACTCTACGCGCAAAAAAGCGTCGAGAGCATTTCCATCCGCGAGCTCACGGAAACGGCCGGGTACAATCGCGGCACGTTCTACTTGCACTACCAGGACATTTACGCGCTTCTCGAGTCCGTCGAGAACGAACTGCTCGACCACATGCGCCGCTGCATCGACCGCTGCCCCGTCGAGCCCTCCAAGCCCGACCTGCTCGCGCTCATGACCAGCATGCTGGCGCTCTACGAAAAGAACCGCGACCATCTGGTCATCTTGCTGGGCGACAACGGGGATGCCTCGTTTCGGCGCAGGTTGAAAGACCTCATGAAGGACATGCCTATCTGGCGCGCTTCCGACCCGTCCCTGCCCTTTTCTGCAGGCGAGCGCGATCTGCTGCTCGGGCAGACGGCCGCAGGCGTGCTCTCGCTCATAACCGACTGGCTCGAGGATTCGCGCGGAGTCTCGGCCGTTACGCTTCTGCACCTCATCTACGATTCGGCCATCAAGCGCTGAGGCGGTCCGCACGAACGGCGGCAGCCTCACTGCCCGAAGGAATCCGTCAGCGGGCCCACACGCCCGCAATCGGTCCCGAATACGCCGTCAGGCGACGAAATGCTGCACGTCGCAGCCCGCGCCCTCGCCCGCGCAGCTGATGCCCGATGAGAACGGCGAGACCATGCATGCAGCCATCCCGGCGCGACCCGCGTCTTCGCGGCCGCCGGCCCTCAACGACAGCGCGTCATGCAGCGCTCGGCCGCCGGCCCCTAACGCCAGCGCGTCATGCAGCGCTCGGCCACGTCGAAGGCCGCGTACAGCACCACGCCCAACCCGGCCATGGCGATAATGCCCGCGAACATACGCGGGTAGTTCACGATGGCCCACGACTGCATGATGAAGTACCCCAGCCCCGTGGACCCGGCGATGGCTTCGGCAAAGAACAGCACGGCGATGGCCGTACCGGCGCTGATGCGCAGCGATGTGAACACTGCGGGCATGGTGGCGGGAATCACAACATGACGGTACACATCCCACCGCCCCGCGCCCAGCACGCGCACCGAGAGCACGGCGTCCTCGGGCAGGGCGCGCACAGCGTCGCGCACGGCGACGAGCACCTGGAAGAACACCGTAATCGCAATGAGCGCGATCTTCGGCGCGTCGGCCAAGCCGAGCAGCACCAGCAGAATGGGCAGCAGCACCACCTTGGGAATGGGATACATCAGGTACAGCACCGGCGCGAACAGCGCATCGAGACGTCGACCGCGCGCGCAGACGAGCGCCAGGGGTACCGCGAGCACCGTGCCGATCGCAATGGCGACGACTACGCGATACGCGCTGGTGACGAAGTCGGGGGCGAGCACGACCAGATAGCGCGCGAGCACTGGAAAGGTTTCGGCCGGCGTGGGCAGCGCGGGCGAGCGCAGCACGAGCGCCGTGAGCCACCAGCCCGCAATGATGAACGCGACCGCGAAAACATATCCCCCCGCGCGGCGCAGCGCCTCGCGTTTCGAACCGCTCATGAGCGCACCTCCGCCATCCCACGCGCCAGCGCGGCGCGCACCTCGCGACACCGCTCGGAAAACTCGGCCGAATCGCGCCAACCCGGCTCGCCCATGCGGGGATTGTCGATCGCCTTGACGAGGCGGCCGGGACGCGGGCTTATCACGAGAATCCGCTTCCCCAGGTAAACAGCCTCTTCTATAGAATGGGTCACGAGCATTTGCGTCTGAGAGCGCCGCTTCCACAGATCGAGCAGGGCGTCTTGCAGCGTTTCGCGCAACAGCGCGTCGATGGCCGAAAGCGGCTCGTCCATGAGCAGCACGTCCATATCGAGTGCAATGGCACGCGCTAGAGCCAAACGCTGGCGCATACCGCCTGACAGGTCGCGCGGATAAGCGTCGGCGAAGTCCGCAAGCTCCACCTCGCGCAGCGCCTCCAAAGTGCGCGCGCGCGTCTCGGCCGGAAGGGTCTTGCGAATGACCAGGCCGAGCGCTGCATTCTGATACACGGTCTTCCAAGAGAACAACCCCAGATCCTGGGGAATAAAAGCCGTCGTGCGACGCGGAGTGCGCACGGGCTTCCCTCCGACGAGCACCTTGCCCGCAGTTGGGGACAGAAGCCCCGTCGCCATGCGCAGCGCCGTAGACTTACCGCAGCCCGAAGGCCCGATAAGCGCAACCGGCTCGCCGGGTTCCACCCGAAACGACAGAGCGGACAGGGCGACCGTACGCTCGTCGCCCTGTCCGTACTCCAACGTTACGTTTTCGAAATCGATGCCCGGTCGTTCAGGCACGTCGCTCTCCTTCATCTTCGAAGCCCCCGCCGCGGTTCGCCTGCAATCGCACGTGCCTTGCGGCGGCTCCGCAGTCGTGCGCTGCGGACACGTGCCCCCCGTGGGCGAACGTGCGCTGCGGGCACATGCATCGTCGCCATTGGCGAACGCGCGCTGCGACGCATGTGCATCGTCGCCGTTGGCAAACGCGCGCTGCGGCGCATGTGCCCCCCGTTGGCGAACTCAAGCTACAGCGCCCGTGCACCATCGCGGCCGAACGCACGCTGCAGCCTCGCGAGCTACCTCGTCTCGAACGCGCCCGTCTGCTCGTTGTAGGAAAGCGGCTTTGCCAGATAGCCCTTCTTGTCCATCCAGGCGAGCACGGGGTCAACCATGGCCGACGTCGGCCGTTGCACCAGAGGATACTCGCTTATCGGGTAGGTTTCGGCCACGTCTTCGGACAAATTCGCATTCTGCAGAAGCACTGCACGATACTGCTCGGGCGCCGCATCGATCGCGCGAACCGCTTCGTCCCAAGCGGCTTGGAGCGCAGATAGGGTCGCCGCGCCAGCTGCGCCGTCGAGGAAATCGACGCGGGCTATCATGACCGACTGCGAGATGTTCTCCCCGGCGGTGTCATCCGCAAGCGTCGTGCACCCCTTCGCCTCGCCGAGCGCCAGAAGCGACCCCGGCAGCGCCGCAGCGGCCACGTCGCCCGACATCATCGCCTGGAAGCGAACGGGCAGCTTCTGCAGCTCCTCGACCATCACCTGATCGGCCGGGACGCCCGCCCGCTCCATGAGCACGTCCATGACGTACTCGAGAATGGTGTTCGACCCCACGCCGATGGGAACGCCCGCCAAATCGCGCAGCGACGAAATGCCGCTCGAGGGGCCCGTCATGATGCCGAAGCGGCCCTGAGCGGCCGTCGCGCCGAGCGTGACCCACTGAAGGCGCACGTCGGTTCCGCTGGCGGCAAGGCCCGCCGACACCATGGGGTCGGTCATGGCCATGTTCACCGAACCGGAGAAAACCCCGGCGATGAGCTCGGTCGCCGACTGGAAGACCACGATTTCGACTTCAAGACCGCCCTGGTCGAACAGACCGTCGGCCTGAGCAGCCCACAGCGGCAGCAAATCCTCGGTCGCCAGCGTGCCCACGACCACCTTGCCGGGAGCGCCCGCACTCGAACCGCCCGAGTCTGAAGCCGCGCCGCTCGAACCCGCAGAACCGCTCTCCGAACCCGAGCAGCCCCCCAGAATCGAAAGCGCACCCAAACCTGCAAGCCCCGCGACGAACGATCGCCTGCTCATCGACTGCGCGGCAGCACGTGCCGTCTTTCCCTGCATCCGTTCCATATCCCGCTTCCTTCCTCCAGCCAAAAAGCGCCTTCGGCCGGGCATGCGCCCGAAGCCGCCTTCCCTCGATCGGGCGGCAGCTGGCCCGAAGCCGCCTTCCTTCGGCCGGGCATGCGCGCCCGAAGCCGCCTTCCCTCGATTGGGCGGCAGCTGGCCCGAATCCGCCCTCCTTTAACTGGGCGGCCGCACGCCAAAAGCCCTCCCCTTCATGCTATCGGGCGCTCCGTCCCCGTTCAATGAACAATCTTGCCGCGATTGTCGATTCCGGCGAATACGTTCAAGAAAGCGCGTTATCATGGTGCGCCGACGCGTGTGCGAGCGCTCGCCGCCACCTTGGACGAATCCGCTCGCCATCACGATCCGCAACGCCCGCCCACCAAGTCTGAACAGGAACTCCATGACGTCCGCATCCCGTTTCGCCCCGCTTCTGATCCTCGCTGCGGGCGCCTGCTGGGGTTGCACCGGCGCATTC
>CAUVMU010000148.1:0-4909 GCA_963552775.1 uncultured Eggerthellaceae bacterium
CGCGGCGATGAGCTCCTTCACGCGCTCGGCCATGAGCGGCAGGGCGGCGCTTGTGAGGCGGCCCTTGTCGCGCTCGAGCTCTATCTTCACGGTGCCGTCGTCGTAACGCAGCGCGGTCAGCTCGGCTTCGTCCATGATTGCCAGCAGTTGCTTGATGCCGTCGGTTTCCATAATGCTCCTTTACGACTCGATGTCACTGCGCCGATGCGCGTGCTTGCGGGTTTCGATCCACAGGGCCTGGTTGCCTGCGGCGATGGCCTGCGCCTCCAAGATGGGGGTGAGCCGTCGCGCGGTTTTGCGCGGCGACGCCCCTCCGTAACAGGGTCGGCGGACCATTTTGGCGAGCGCCTTGAAATGCAGGACTTCCTGGCGGTACAGCTCTTGGGCCTCCTGCACGCTGACGCGTGCGAAGCGAATGACGCGTCCCGGCGCGCTCTGCACGAGCTTGGGGATGTCAATCGAGGCTATGGTCCCTATTTTCGCATATCCGCCCGTGGTTTGGCGATCGGCCAGCATGATGATGGGGCGCCCGTGGTTGGGGATCTGCACGGCACCGAGCGCGATGCCGTCGGATACGATGTCCGACCCGTCGATCGTCTCGACTTCCGGGCCGTCCAGGCGGAACCCCATGCGGTCGCACTGGGGGGTCACCGTGAACGGCTTCCCGTAGAACGTGGCGATTCCCTGAGGTGTGAACAGGCGCTCTTGCGGCCCGGGGACGGTGCGCAGCGTGATCTCCTTGCTCGTGAACTCGTAATAGGCATCGTCGCCTTCGAGCGCGTGCGAGCCGAGGTTCGCGAGGAAGTCGAGATTGCGGGTGCGGAAGGGCAGGTAGTCGCCGGTATTGAGCGCACGTCCCTTCCAGCCGCCGATACCGCATTTCAGGTTCGTGGAGCACGAGCCCATGACCTCGTCGACGGCAATGCTGCCGCCCGCGATGGCCAAGTACCCGTACACGCCGGTCCGGGACGCGCCGAACGAGAGCACCGACCCGCGCCGGACGGGCAGCGCCGTGTAGGCGGGCACGCTCGCCCCGTCGAGCTTGGGACCGAAATCGCCTCCCGTGATGGCGATGAACGTGGACGTGGTGAAGCGCACGGTAGGCCCTGCCAGGCAGAATTCGAGCACCGGTGCGTTCGGGTCGTTGTCGAGCAGCAGGTTGGCGATGGCGAACGCACGCGTATCCATGACGCCCGACGGCGAGAACCCGCTGCCCAGATAGCCGCGACGCCCCGCATCCTGGACGGTCGTGCAGATGCCCGGCTTGTTGGCGGTCAGCCCCATCGCTCCTCCATTCTTATGTCGTAGACGTACTGGCCTGCGGCTATCTGCGCTTCGAGGGCATGGTAGCGGTCCTCTCCGATGGGGGTGAAGCGCAGGTAGTCTCCCGCTGAATACAGGATCGGCTGGGCGCGGTCGGGGTCGTAAGGGCGCAGCGGCGTGCGTCCGATAAGCTGCCAGCCCCCGGGCGAGGGGAGCGGGTAGATGCCCGTCTGGGCTCCTCCGATACCTACCGAGCCCGCAGGTATGACCGTGCGCGGCGTGGCCAGGCGCGGTGTGTGCAGGCGCGGGTCGAGCCCGCCCAAGTACGCGAAACCCGGCAGAAAGCCCAGCATATCGATCAGGTAGTCGCGTCCGCTGTGCAAATCCACCACCTCGTCGGGGGTCAGGCGGGCATGCGCCGCCACCGTATCGAGGTCGGGGCCGAACGAGCCGCCGTAACAGACCGGGATGCTCACGATGCGGCGCATGCCCGTCTCGACCACGCTGAGGTTGCGCAGCTTTCCCGAGATGCCCGCGACCAGGTCGTCGTAACCGATGACGAGCGGGTCGTAGCACACCATGAGCGAGCAGAACGTGGGCATCACTTCGACGATGCCGCGGACCGGATCGTCGGTAAGCGTTTGGGCTGCGACGCGCACGAGCCGGCTCGTTTCCGGCGTGATGGTGCGCGCGAACTCGAGGTTCACGGCCGAGTCGCCCGCTATGCTGATGGAGAAGGTGGCCATGCCGTTCACGTCTTCTTATGTCGAAATCGGGGGAGTTAATCCGCACGGCGCGGAAAGCAGGGCGCCGTGGTCGTATAATCCGATGTCCGGCCATGTGGCGAAGACAGGGGCGGGCTTCGGCGCAGCGCCTCCAACAGGAATTTTATCACATATGAACAAAGTGCTCTTTTCCATAGCGTTCTTCATCGCCTATACAATTCAGGGCGTGACCGGCTTTGCGGGCAATATTTTCGCCATGCCGGTGGGTACGCACCTGCTCGGCCTCACCGGGTCGGTGGCCGTTCTGAACGCGATGGGGGTGTTCGCCTGCGGGCTTTTGGCCTTCATGAACCTCAAGTCGGTGGTATGGCGCGAATTGGGGAAGATCGTGGGCGTTATGCTGCCGTTTTTGCTGTTCGGGATATGGCTCGACACCGTCATCTCGCTCGACGTGCTGCTGCGCGTGTACGGGTTCGTGGTTTTGTTCGTGGGGGCCTACAACCTCCTTTCGCCCCGGCAGCGCTTTCTGCCGATTTGGCTGCAGTACGTCGTGCTCGCGCTCGCGGGCGTCATACAGGGTATGTTCGTGTCGGGCGGGGCGTTCCTCGTTATCTACGCGGTGCAGAACCTGACGGACAAGCAGCAGTTCCGCGCGACGCTTTCCATGGTATGGGCGGTTCTGAACCTGTTGTACGCGGTCATCGCGTTTCAGGCGGGGTACTTCACGGTCGACGCGGGGCAGACCGCGCTTCTGTGCGCGCCGCTCGCCGTTGCGGCGACGGTGCTCGGCAACCACCTGCAGAAGCGCATCAGCCAGAAGCGCTTCCTGAAGATAGCCTACGTGCTGTTGCTGCTCATCGGGCTGACCCTGCTGGTCACGGCATAGACCTCTCTTATCCAGTCGAGCATGGGGTCACGTAGACCTCTCTTATCCAGTCGAGCATGGGGTCACGGCGGCGCGGTGGCTCTGCCGGCCGCGGCGCAGGTCTCTCCTGCCCGGTCGAGCATGAGGCCGAGCCGATGCGGCGACCCTGCTGGCCGCGGAGGAGCGTTCTCCTTGCCCTTATTTATTCATAATTGAACTATGAATAAATAAATTGATATAATAAACTGGGTAAATAATATAGTATGAATCTTTCATGAATAGATAGATATTCAAGCACTGTAGATTTATAGTGCATACAGGCACAGTACTGCCGTCGGTTGCGGGTCTTTTCCGGAGCTGCCGGCGAGCATGAGCGCGAACGTAGGTAACAAGGAAAGAGGATCATCATGACCGATGCAATGAAGACGCTGCTCCATTTGAAGAAGGCCAGCAAGCTCACCCGTTTGGCGTTCCGCAAGAACGGCCCGAAGAGCTATCGTTGCGGCCAGGGGGCTCTTTTGCGCGCCCTGCTCGAGAACGACGGCGCCACCCAGCGCGAGCTGGTCGTTACGCTCGGCGTGAACCGTTCCACCCTCAAGGACATCGTGAAGAAGGCCGAGCGCAACGGTTACGCCACCATCGAGCCCGTCGATGCCGAGCGCACCTACGCCGTCAAGCTGACCGAGACGGGCCGCGAGCTGGCCGAGAAGCGCGATGCCGCCAACGAGAAGGTCGCCGAGGACATCCTCTCGGTTCTGACGCCCGAAGAGCGCGCCCAGCTCGACGCGCTGACCGACAAGCTCATCGTGGGCGTGAAGGAAGCCGGCGTAAGCGGCAAGAAGAAGGGGCGCAAGGTCTGCAAGCGTTCCCGCAAGCATCGCGGCGGTCGCCGCCGTTAGAACGCGCGTTCGCGCAGCGTTCCGCACGGATTTTCCAAGCCGGTCCGAACGGGCCGGCTTTTCTGCGCTCGGCTGCTGCTTGAACGGCGCCCCTTTCGCTGTCGTGTCCCTTCGCGCATCCCGCTCGCCTGCCGTTCGCTTCGCGCCGGAGATGGCGGGCGAAGGCGGCGCCGATGCCTTTTGCCGTCTGCTCTGCTTTTTCGACGTTGCGGGAGCGGGTGCGGTACAATGGGGGTGCCGGCCGTACCTTGCACGTGCAGGGGACCGGCGAATCGAAGAGCATCGAGCAAGGAGACCATCATGGCTCAGTACAAGCGCATTTTCGCCGCTCTCGACGGCGCCTCAACGCAGGACGCGGTTGCGCGCCGCGCCGCATCGCTTGCGCGCAGTTACAACGCGAACCTTATGTTCGGCCACGTCATAGACTCGGTTCCCTACGAAGCGAACGGTATCGACTTCGCGGCCCTGTGCGACGACGGTCTCAAGCGCATCGAGGTTGCCCTCTCCGATGTGCTCGCGCAGCTCCGCGCCGACGACGCGGTGCCCTCGGTCGATGTGCAGGTGCGCGCCGGACGCATCGCCGATACGCTTTCGGAGAGCCTGATCGAGCCGTTCAATCCCGACCTGGTCATTTGCGGCGCTCGTGGTCTTTCGAACATCAAGTACGCATTCGTGGGCAGCGTGTCCACCTACCTGATCCGCAACGTCGATTGCGACGTGCTCGTGGTGAAGCCGCAGGACGAGGACGCGACCGCCTAGGCCGCGAAATGTGCGTTTCGCGCCCCGCTTCCCGCATCGAAGGCGGGGGGCGGGGCTTTTTTGGTACTACGGACGAATACGTTTCCGCCGGGTAGGAGTGTTTGGGCATGATAAACGAGAGAATGCTGGCATTGGGCAAGGAACCCTCCGCCATTCGCAAGCTGTACGCGTACGGTCTGCGCCGCAAGGCCGAGGTGGGAGAGGAGAACGTGTTCGACCTGAGCATCGGCAACCCGAGCGTCCCGGCTCCCGACGGCGTGCGGGCGCGCATCGAGGAGCTGCTCGAGGAGCCCCCGAGTGCGCTTCACGGATACACCATGGCTGCGGGTGACATGCGCGTGCGGCGTGCGGTGGCCGACAACCTGTCGCGACGTTTCGGCATCGAGGCCAAGCCCGAA
>CAUVMU010000149.1:0-4883 GCA_963552775.1 uncultured Eggerthellaceae bacterium
TCCGCGAACGCCGAAGATGCGCCCTCGTCCTGCTCGAAATAGAGGTAGGGGTAATCCTCCAGCTGCTCGAGCGTCAGGCTCGCCGCATTGACGAGCGGGTGGCTCGCCGGCAGGGCAACGCGCGGCGCCGACTCGATCAGCTCGACGAACGTGAGGCCCGCTTCGGCGAAAGCGCGCTCGAGCTCGTCTTTCGTCGTCGTGGTCTCTACGAGCACGCCCAGCTCGCTCAACCCTGAAGCAACGTCGTCGATAACCCCTTGAGTCGTGCGGTCGCGCAGGGCGTACTCGTAGGCGTCCCCGCCCCTCGACAGCACGATGCTCGCGAACGTCTGCACGTTGAACAGGTAGTGCTGCCCCGAAACCGCGAATTTCGCTCCGCTCATGATGAAAACCTTCCCTTTCGATTCCCGGCGCTGCGCAAAACCCATCGCGAAGCGCCGTGCTCCGTCAAGTATACGCCCCGAAAGACCGTAGCGCGCCTACTGCGTGCGCTCGTCGATGAAGCGCTTCGCCTTGTGCTCCGACGCCGTGCCGAGCTTGCCCGCCTCGAACACGAGCACCTTGCGCGGACGCACGCCCGTGCGGGTGCGGATGGCGTTCTCGACGCGCTTGGCGCACTGGTCGTTGGGCTCTTCGGAGCCGAGCGACTTCTCGACGCTGACCTCGTAGCGCGTCGAGAAGTCCTCGGTGTACACGCGGATGGAGTACTCGCCCGACAGGCCTTCGGTGCCGCGCACGACCGCCTCGATATCGGAGGGGAACACGTTGACGGCGCTGACGATGAACATCTCGTCCTTGCGGCCGGTCACGTGGATGCGCCCGAGCGTGCGCCCGCAACCGCACTTCTCGTTGTCGACCCAGCCGATATCGCCTGTACGGAATCGGATGAGCGGACGCGCCTGCTTGCGCAACGTGGTGTAGGTGAGCTCGCCCTTCGAGCCCGCCGGCAGCACTTCGCCGGTTTCGGGGTCGAGCGTTTCCACGAGGATCTGGTCCTCGGCGATGTGCAGGCCGTCTTTGACCTCGCACATGGCCGCGCAGGCGCCGTAGATGTCGGAGAGACCGAAGAAGTCGTACACCTCGGCGCCCCACAGATTCTCGATCGCCTCGCGCGTCTCCTTGATGGAGCCGCCCGTCTCGCCGGCCACGATGATGGTCTGGATATTGAAATCGGTCCGCGGGTCAAATCCGCGCTCACGGGCGATCTCGCCGAGATGCCATGCGTACGAGGGCGACGTCCAGATGTGGGTGGGCTGGTACTCCTTCAGCACGAACAGCAAGCGGTCGGAAGGAATGGCCCCGGCCCAGATGGCGAGCGCGCCGAGGCGCTGGGCACCGATGACGTCGGGGCCTCCCACGTAGAGCGCGAAGTTGAGCGCATGGACGTACCGGCTGTTCGGGCGCATGCCCGTCTGCCAGAACAGGCGCGCTTCGGTGTCCTGCCACAAGTCGAAGTCGTCCTGGGTGAAGGGGCTCACCGTGGGAACGCCGGTCGAACCCGACGAGGTCGCCATGAACACGACGTCGTCCTCGGGCACGGCGCACAACTCGCCGAAGAACGTGCCCACGTGCTGCGTGTCGCGCTCCGTATGCTTGTCGATGGTCGGAAACTTCGCAAGGTCGGCCAGCGTATGCAGGTCGTCGGGGGTCACGCCCGCCTCGTCGAAGGACCGCTTGTAGTACACCGTGTTCTCGTATGCGTAGCGAATCTGTTCCTTGAGATAGGAGAGCTGCAGGGCCTCGAGGTCTTCGCGGGACATGCACTCGATCTCGGGATCGTAGTACTTCTGATCGTAGGGGACGTTCTTCGTGGCCATGGTCGCTCCTCTTGCTCCCGTCGTGCTCGTACCTCTGTCACCGCGCGCTCAAACGTTCGAGCTTTCCGCCCGCCGCGCCTGCGGCCCCACCGCGTCGCAGCGGCAGGTGCCATGAAACCACTCTGTCCGCGAACTTTCAACGATGGAGGTCATTCGATGTTTTGATGCTTCGTGTTCTGTTTTTCCGATAACTGGGTTTACTATAACGAATACATCGATTTATCTGCCCTAACGGTAAGGACCCGACCATGACCCTGCAGCAGCTGCGCTACCTTATAGCCATCTCGGAACACGGCTCTATCAACGCCGCCGCACAAAACCTCTACGTTTCGCAGTCGAATCTCTCGACCGCCATAAAGGAGCTCGAGCGCGAGCTGGGCATCACTATCTTCACGCGGTCGAACCGCGGCGTCACGCTCACAAACGACGGCACGGAGCTGCTCGGGTACGCCCGTCAGGTCATCGAACAGGCGGAT
This sequence comes from uncultured Eggerthellaceae bacterium, assembly GCA_963552775.1. GTDB lineage: Bacteria > Actinomycetota > Coriobacteriia > Coriobacteriales > Eggerthellaceae > CAUVMU01. The sequence goes on from CAUVMU010000149.1 coordinate 2,294, forward strand.
ATGCTCGAGGCGCGCTATTCGAGCGGCGAGGAGGCCCAGATGCACCTGGCCGTCTCCACCCAGCACTACTACTTCAGCCTGCAGGCGTTCATCAACGTGGCCGAAACCTGCGCGAGCGAAAAGTACGACTTCGTTCTGCGCGAGTGCGCGACGGGCCGGATCATCGAAGACGTGCGGACGTTCCGCAGCGAGGTGGGCATCCTGTACCTCGACGAATTCAACAGCCGCGTGCTCCAGAAAGCGTTCCGCGACGCCGACGTGGCGTTCTTCCCGCTGTTCGATGCCCACGTGCACGTGTTCGTCGGCGAGCACCACCCTCTGGCCGACCGCGACCTCATCCGCCCGAGCGACCTGGAGCCCTACCCGCGCTACTCGTTCGAGCAGGGGACCACGAACTCGTTCTACTATTCGGAGGAACCTCTCGGGTACCTGCCGCACGCACGCAATATCCGCTTCTCGGACAGGGGGACGCTCACAAACCTCTTGACCAGCTTCAACGGGTACACCATTTCGACCGGTGTGCTGTCAAGCGAAATGCACCAGGGCATCGCGTCCATCCCGCTCGAGTCGAACCAGACCATGCAGGTCGGCTACATCATGCACAACGAGCGCCGTCCCGGGCCGCTGCTCGTGCGCTACATCCGCGAGCTGCATGCCGTCATCGCGGCGAACCCCATGGTAGAAGCGCACGACCCCCTGTTCGACGGCGCGTAGGAAGGCTGCGCTACACGTTGAACTTGAAATGCATGACGTCGCCGTCGCAAACGACGTATTCCTTGCCTTCCTGGCGCAGCTTGCCCGCCGCACGGCAGCCCGCTTCCCCACCGAGCGCCACGTAGTCCTCGAACGAAGCCGTCTCGGCTTTGATGAAGCCGCGCTCGAAGTCGGAATGGATCGCACCCGCCGCCTGGGGCGCCTTGGCCCCGATGGGGATGGTCCAGGCCTTCGTCTCCTTCTCGCCCGAGGTGAAGTAGGACTGCAACCCGAGCAGCTGGTAGGCCTCGCGCGCCAAACGTGCCAGACCGCTTTCGGAAAGCCCCAGCTCGTCGAGGAACAGAACCGCGTCATCAGGATCGAGTTCGGCCAGGTCGGCTTCGATTTTGGCGCTGATGGGAACGGGCGCGCACCCGTCGATCTCCGCCAGGTCGGCCGTAACCTGGGACTCGTCGACGTTGGCGACGTAGAGGATGGGCTTCATGGTCAGCAGGTGCAAATCGCGCACGGCCGCACGCTCCGCATCGGTCAGATCGAGCGTGCGAGCGCGGTGACCCTCGTCGAGGCCGGCCGCGACCTTCTGGGCCGCAGCCAGCTTGGCGGCAGCGGCCTTGTCGCGCTTCGCTTCCTTCTCCAAGCGCGGGAGCGCCTTTTCGACCGTGGCGAGGTCTGCCAGAACGAGCTCGGTCTTGATGGTCTCCACGTCGCTTGCGGGGTTGACCTTACCGTCCACATGCACGACGTCGGGATCGCTGAAGTAGCGCACGACCTCGCAAATCGCATCCGTCTCGCGAATGTTCGCCAGAAACTGGTTGCCCAGGCCCTCGCCGCGCGACGCGCCCGCCACCAGGCCCGCGATATCGACGAACTCGACCGTGGCCGGAACGATCTGCGCCGGATGGTCGATTTTCGCCAGCTCCTGCAAGCGAGAGTCGGGCACGGGCACGACGCCCACGTTAGGCTCGATCGTGGCGAACGGGTAGTTCGCAGCCAGCGCGTTGTTGCTGGTAAGCGCGTTGAAGAGCGTCGACTTACCCACGTTGGGCAAGCCGACGATCCCGATGGACAAAGACATGGGACTCCTTCGGTGAGCTTGGGGCCGTTTAGAACTTGAATATGCCGAACTGGGCGCCCACGTACGCGATCAAGATGACGGTCACCAGAACCGGCGCAACGTACTTGATCATGATAACCCAAGCCTTCTCCAGTTTGAAGGCGCCCGAGACCTTCACTTCTTCGATCAGCGTTTCGGGTTTGATAATCCACCCCACGAACACGCAGGTCAAAAGAGCAACAATGGGCATAAGCACCGAGTTCGAGATGAAGTCGAACGAATCGAGGATCGACGAGCCCTCGCCGAGCGGTTGGACGAACGACAGGTGGTTGTAGCCCAGGTTGATGAAGATGCCGGCGACGATCACGACCGCCATGACGATGACGAAGGATTTCATGCGCGAGAAGCCGGCGCCGTCTTGAATGATGGACACGCAGGTCTCGACGAGCGAGATGGCGCTCGTCAAAGCCGCGAACAGCACGAGCAGGAAGAACAGGAAGCCGATGATCGTAGCGACGTTGCCCATGTTGTTGAACACGGAAGGAAGCGTGATGAACATGAGCGAGGGGCCGGCCTTGGCCGCGACCGCGTCGCCCGAGCCCATGGCCACGAACGCGGCCGGCACGATCATGAGGCCCGCCAAGAACGAGACGCCCAGGTCGAAACCGCCGATCTGCGCGACGCTCGAGGTGAGGTTCGACTTCTTGTCGAGGTAGCTGCCGTATGTGATCATGATGCCCATAGCCAGCGACAGGCTGTAGAACATCTGCCCCAGCGCGCCGATGACCAGCTCGGGGGAGAACTTCGAGAAATCGGGGACCA
>CAUVMU010000150.1:0-4868 GCA_963552775.1 uncultured Eggerthellaceae bacterium
CTCCTCGGTACGCGCATCCATGTCGGATGCGCTCTTCGGTTCGCGGCAGTAATCGATGAGTTGCAAGAACACGCGCTTATGGCCTCGCATCTTCTCGAGCATCTCCTCGATGCGCTCGCGCGGCGGACGCGTATCCACCACCGGCTCGCGCTCCTCGAGCGCTTCGCCGATCAACAAAGACGAATCCTCATCGTCGGAGAGCGGCGCGCCCGCATCCTCCTCGTCATCCTCGAAGGGGTCGAACAGCAGGTCGTCATCGATAAGCTCACGGATATCCGTATCCATTTTTTTCCTCCTTACGTTATCGTGGGCTTTCTGAAAGGAACGGGTTGCGAATGGATTGGGAGGGCAGCCCGCTCCTTTCAAAGAGCCCCGCACGATCGTCCGAAGGTATTGCCGACTCGCCCGGCATCAGGCCCCGCGCCAGGCAACGGGAGGTGCAAACGCGCTCCGCCGGACAGCGCGCCGTCCTGGATAATCAAGAGGCGCGCCGTCCGGTCAGTCGGAATCGTACGAAGAATGCGACCCCGACCGAAGCGGTTCGGCCGAGCGCTAGAAGTACACGTAGCAGGCCACGCCGACCACGTACAGCACGAGCCTGAAGCACACGCCGCCCGCAAGCGCGCACACGAGCGCGCACGCCGATGCCCGAAGTGAGAGCGCGGGTTTCTTCATGCCCGCGAACCCGCAGGCGGCAGCGACGAGCGATCCGAGGAGCACCGCGCCGCCCCAGAACAGGCCCATGGCATCCCCGCTCATAGGCGAAGCGAGCGCGCCTTCGGGGTTCACGGCCGAAGCCGTGGGCGCAGTCGTGTGGAATGCGATCCCCACGTTCGCGAACGTGATGGTGGTGTAGTAGAACCCGCACGCGATGACTACGACCGCCGAAACGATGCCGGCGACGAGCGTCAGGCGGGCGAGCAGGGCTCCTGTAGCCTCGTCTTGTTTGAGGGCTGCGGCAACCGTCCAGATTCCTGCGGCGCCGAGCACGAACTCGCTCGCGTAGTAGTACAGGTACAACGTAGCGTTCGACCAGGCAGGGCGCGAGGACATATCATAGGAGTGCGCGCATACGAAGCCCATCGCCACGCCGACGACAAGCGCGAGCACGCCCGCCCGCACACGAGCCAATCGCGCCTCGGAAGCGCCTTCGGCCTCGGAGCGCCGCAGCACCACGAACATGATGACGAGCGCGACGGCCGTAACGACGATGCCGATCAGCTCCTGGGTGATTCCGCTTGACAGATGCCCGAAGCCGTTGAAGATGCGCTCCCAATGATGCAGGTGCAAAAACGATGAGAAGCCTCCGAGTGCCAAGAGCACCGCCTCGACGACAACGGTCGTCAGATGAAACTTTCGCGTTCCCTTGCCCGTAACGAGCAGAGAGCCTTGAATAGCCAACATACCGCACGCCAAGCACAGGAACAACGTGAAGAAGATCAGGGGGTATTGAGGTTCCATGCTTCCTACCTCCAGGTCCTGTTGCGAAGAATGAAGCGGTCAGAGGGATGATTGCCGTTATCGGGCAGCGAGTGGACGTCGGCGTCCGTGAAGGGCTTGATGTAGCTCTCGTCCGTAAAGGAAATCGGCTCTCCGTCCTCCCCGGTCAATCCCTTGAAATCCTTCCAGCCCATATCGAGGTCGCCGAACCAACGGGCGCGTCCGCCGCAACTCGTAACGCATGCGGGCAGCTCGCCTTCCTCGGTCTTCTGGTAACAGCGCGTGCATTTCTCCACGACACCTTCGTCCTCGTTGAGATAACGCACGCCGTACGGGCAGGCCATAACGCAGAACTGGCAGCCGATGCAGTGCTCTTTGTCGACCTGCACCGTTCCGTTGGCCGTTTTGTGCGACGCCCCCGTCGGGCAGACGTCCACGCACGTGGGCTTCTCGCAGTGCTGGCACGAAACGGGCAGGTAGTACATCTCGACGTCAGGATACTGGGCGCCCTCGTACGCCGGATTGGGGCCGATGCGCAGAATCTTGATCCAGAAACTGCCGATCGGCACGTCGTTCGCCTCCTTGCAAGCGACCATGCAGTTAAGGCACGAAACGCAGCGGTTCAAATCGGTAACGATCGCAAGTTGTGTCATATCAGCTCACCCTCTCTACACGACTTCGTACTCGTAGGTGGGCAGCCATTCCTTCAGACGCGGATCGGTCGCCGAATGAATGATCTCGGTACCGTCGTCGTCACACGGGCAGGGATTGCCGAAAGGAGAGTTCTCGGGCGTGGCCTTGTAGACCTTCACCAGGTAGGCACGAGCGTTGCACGTGCCGCAGATGGGATCTTGGGACTCGTGGTCCATGTTGACCATGACGTTGACGTTGGCCAGGTCCCAACCGTGCTTCGGGGCGGAAAGCTCGGGAAACCACCACTGGTGGTCGCACTCGATCGTGCCCGGTCGAATGCCGTAGAACAGATCGGCAACCTCGCGGATCTTGCCGCGCTTCAACTCGATCCAGCACCAATCGCCCTGTTCGATACCGTATTCGGCGGCGGTGTCGGGATGGATCTGGAACGTGGGGCACGGCGTGAGCTCACGCAACCACGGCTGCTGGCGTCCTTCGTTGTGAAAGTACAGCGGATTGCGGCGACCCGACGTGAAGATGATCGGGTACTCCTTGTACAGCTCGGGCGAGCTGTAGGGGCTCTCCACCGGCTCGCGGTAGCCCGGGATGCCGTTGTAGGAGCCAGGGGCTTCCTGCCACTTCGTGTTCTTGCCGTGATACGACTCGAGTATGGTCGAGAGGATTTCGAACTTGCCCGTCGGCGTGTTGAAGCCGGGCACGAGCGGGTCGGTCCCCGGGTTCAGGCGCGGACGCATATGCCCCCACTGGAAGCGGTAGTAGTAGCCGAAGGGACTGATCTCCTTCAGGTTCCACTGGCTGTGCTCCTGGTACTGGGCCACGTAGTCGTCCCAGTTCTTCACGTTGAGGTGCGTACCGTCGGGCGCGGGAACGTCGATGCGGATGGGGATGGGGTTGTCCTCGGCGGGCTTGAGCGGCAACACCGACATGTCGAGCATGTCCTTCTCGGTCGGCCAGGGTTTTATCCATTTGTCGGGCCAGATGGGAAGCGGTTTGTTCTCCGTAGGCCAGTACTCGTAGCCCATGGCCTTCGAAAGCTCGCAGCAGATGTCGGCCGAATCCCACGTGCACTCGCCCTGACGCTTGACGACCTGCACCTGAGCACCGATGGCGCCCTCGCCGCCCTGCGTATAGCGCAGCACGCTGACCTCCATGAAGTGCGCGGCCGGCAGCACGACGTCGGCGAGCTCGATGGTGGGGCTGTGCCACAGCTCCCAACCCGCATAGAAGTCGAGCGTCTCGAAGGCCTGCCAGTTCATCCAGGCGTTGCCCGAGTTGAAGTGCTGGCCTGACTCCGAAATCATGCAGCGGATCGGATACGGGTCGTCGTAGAGAATGGCCTCGGCAGCGGAAATCGGGTCGTGGTAGAGCGCCGCGCCGCCGACCATCTGGAACCACGGCGTCAGCGGGAAGCGGTCGCCGCCCACGACTTTCGCCTGCTCCTTCGGATCGAGCGTGTTGTTCGCCCACGGAATGTGATACTGGAAGAACGTGTCCATGGTAAAGAACATGTTCTCGCATCCGCGCTGACCGCCCGGACTGTCGATGTTGTTCATGAGGGCCGACAGAATCAACGGCAGCATGGAGGTCTGAATGGAATTGCCCGCATGCTCGAGCGGCAGGTTGAACACGATGCCGCCCTTGCCCGGCTCGGCGCAGTACGCCGCGGCCGCAGCCTCGATCTTCTCGGGTGCCACGCCCGTAACCTCGCCTGTATGCTCAGACGTCCATGGAGAAAGGTGGCGCTTGAACATCTCCCAGACCGGCTCGGCGGAAACCGTGCGGCCGTTTTTGAGCTCGATCTCGTAGGAGCCCGTAAGAGCCGGGTCGATATCGACCGGGAACCCGGGGTCGGTCGCCAAGATGCCGCCCTTGTACTCGATGCAGTCGCGGTCGAGGTCGGGGTACTGGTAGTCCGTCTGGCCCTCCCACAGGCAGTTCTTCGTGTCGAAGAACTGCAGCGAATCGGGCTTCGCATCCCAGTAGGCCATCTTGTAGGAATCGCCGTCCTCCTTGAGGTCGGACTCTTTCACGATGCGCGTGCGGATATTGAGCGGGTAGGAGCCCATCTCCTGCTTGCCGGCCGCCTTGCCCCACTCCGACCACACGAACCCGGACGGCTCGATATCCTCGCAGTACAGGAACGGCGCGTTCGTCCATTTCTTAACGAAGAGCTCGTCGTAGGACTTCAGCTTGAGGACGCATTGGTGCAGAAGGCCGAGCGCGATAGCATCGTCGGTACCGGGACGCAGATCGAGCCAGATATCGGCTTCCTTGCCGAGGTTCTGCATGCGCGGGCCGACGCAGATGGTCGTCTCGGCACGCACGTGCTCGTCGACCGTGGTACGGCACGAGTTGTCGTAGTTCGAGACTTCCTGGTTCGTCCCCCACTGGAAGTTGACCTTCTGACCATCGATGAGGTTGCACCAGTGAGCACCCGGGAAGCAGATCATCGCCGCAGCCGACAGGCGCGGGCCCTTGCAGATGACGCCTGCGGGCGATCCCGTGTTGGCGGTCTGGATCAGGTAGGTCGGATACGCTTCCGTCGCGTACGTCGTGATGCGCCCGGTGCCGTGCAGGCACTTGAGCGAGTGCTGCCCGTACTTCTCGATCACGCTGTTGAGGCCGTCTGCGGCCATCTGGATGGCCTCGTCGTGGCTGATGCGCTGCCACTTGGGGTCCTGGCCCGTCGGAGCCGTGCGCTTCATCGGGTAGCGAATACGGTCGGGGTGGTACAGCGCCTGAACCGCTGCGCGCCCCTTCACGCACAGGTTGCC
>CAUVMU010000151.1:0-4844 GCA_963552775.1 uncultured Eggerthellaceae bacterium
GCCGGATTGAGTTCGATCCGAGGTCTATGACGGCGTAAAGGGACACGGGACTCCTTCTTCCGGACGGCACGGTGTGCGCTGCTTCTCGCTTCTATTGTACCCTGCAATCGAGCATTTCGCCGAATCGGTTGCGCTCTTGGCATGCTCTAAGGATACCTAGAGAAAAGCGGCGGCCGCCTCGTTGCGAAGCGGCCGCCGATGACGTTTCGTCTGTGCTTCGGTGAGCGTAAACCTAGTGCTTCTTCAACATCCTCGCGCCCGCAGCCGTACCGATGACTGCCGCAGCGGCAAGCGCCGTCGCGATGAACGGCAGGAAGCTCATCGGGTCGCCCGCTTGAGGCAACGTTTTGCCGGGAGCGGGGGACTTCTCTTCCGGCTTTCCGGGATCGCTCGACGCCTTGACGGTATACGCCAGCTTCGGAATATCGAAGCTTTCCGCTGCGCCCTGAACGCCCGCAGAATTGACGGGCAAAAGCGTCGCCTCGGTGTTGGTGGCAAGCTCGTAGTCTCCCGCCTCGGTCGGCGCCTTCGCAAGCTTGACGTCGTAGGTCAACTTGACAGGTGCGAAGTTGGAGACGTGCTCGTGCGCGGTGAGCTCGTAGGCGTCCTTGTCGGCGTTGTAGGCAAGAGTGAAACGGGGAGCCGTGGTGCCCGGGGTATGGAAGGTCCAGACGTTTCCGCCCTCGTCGGTGGCCTCAAGCTGCGTGTCGCCGACGCTGAGCGCTGCTGTTCCGGGAACGAAGTCGAAGTCGTAACCGTCGCCTTTGCCCATGAAGTCGACGATCTTAGATCCGGAACCGCAGGCGTACAGGATGTTATCGGCAATCTGCGTGAAGTCGAGCGACGCGCCTCCGTTGAGCTGGTTCATGAACTTGACCGAGAAGTCGGAGCCGCTGCCCGTGCGCGCGGCGGAGCAGGCATAGCCCTCGTCCTTCAAGGCCTGCCATGCAGTATAGGCCTCGTAGACCGCGCGGTCGGGCGCCATGGCGTGGTCGGCCTGGGTTCCATGCTCGATGAAGGTGAAGTCAGAGTCGATGATGGCGCCCGTCGCAGGGTCCTTCACCTTGTTGGTGGCATCGTTGCCGTATTTGGTGAAGTTCTGCGCATACGTATCGCCGTCGTTCTTGACCCATTCGACGAGGTGGGCGTAGTAGGTGTCCCAGTCGCCGTAGGGCATGGCGTAGGTGCTCGAGTCGGGTGTGCGCGCCTGTCTCCATTCATCGATCATGCCGAAGTACACGAAGCCCTTCACGTCCAGCTCGCTTGCAGGCTTTACCGACGTCGGGTCGTTGTAGGAGTACTGGTAATAGATGTCCTTCACGGCGCCGTCCTGACCTGTGAACAGGCGCGTCAGGCCGTCGCTCACCAGGATCACGTACTTGCGGTTCGCCGGCACGTCCGTGTCGGCATCCAATATGGCCTTGGCCTTGAGCAGGCCGTCATGCATGTTCGTGCCGGAGTTCAAGCCGCCCGTGTAGCCGCCCGAAATGGCGTCCTTGAGCTCATCGACGTTGCTGGGGCTGAGCTCCGAGAGCTCCTTTTCCACATGGCCGTCGCCCCTGAACGACACGACGCCCACCTTCATATGGTTGCCGCTCGCCACTTCGGCGACGAGCCGGTCGAGCGTGGCTCTAGCATCGTTGATGGCCGCGTCTGCGCAGCTCGAGTTGTCGACGACGAACAGCACGTCGGCCGAGAGCTTGTCCCCGAAGCTCGGCAGCTGGAGCGTGACGCGGGCGGTTTTGCCCTCGTCGACCCACGTTGCCGTTTTCGATTTGGATAGCGTCCCATTGCCGGTATCCGCCCACGCGGGTGCTGGAAGCGCGATGAAGAGGGCGGCACCCAGCATGGCGGCGCATGCAAGAGCCAAGATCCCCTTCTTGCGCAGTGACGGTACGATTTCCATCGTTGCGTCCTCTCTTTCCCTATGAATATCCCTGCGGTGTAGACCGATGCGTACATTATATATCTCCATGGAGAGAAAATGAGCGCGCGCCGAGAAAACGGGTGCGCGCACTGAGAAAACAGGTGCGCGCCGAGGAAACGGGCGCGCCGAGGAAACGGGTGCGCCGAGGAAACGGGCGCGCGCCCCTGATCTTGGAGAAAATCTTCCGAGGGTTGGTCGCAAAGTTCCCAAATGTAACCGCGCATGTAACCGCGCATGTAACCGCCCCCTGAGGTGCGCCCAAAAACTTGGACTCCTTTCACCCTTAACTCGGTGTCCAATTTATCTTACCCACTTCAAATCGAGAGATTTGGAGGCGGTCCAAGAAAATGGGCGCACCTCACCCCAGCGGTGCGTTTAGAAATTCAACCTACCGATCTGTCGGCGGGGCGGCTTCCTTGCCGCCCCCTGCGCAGCGGCTTGGCGCTCCCCTGCGCAGCGGCGCGTGATATTATCGTTTCTGCATCCGCATGCCCGTATCCGGGCGCCGTCGAAAGGGAACGCCCATGTTGGAGACCGTCGATTTCGCGCAGGAGAAGCTCTTTCGGGAGGATTACAAGCCCGTCCGTGATGAGCTCATAGAACGTTTGGTGCTGCTCCAGCAGCAGGCGCGCGCGGAGGGAATCGGCCTGGTGGTTTTGCTGGAAGGATGGGGAGGCGCCGGAAAGGGGAGCCGCCTGTCCGATTTGATGTACAATCTCGACGCGCGCGCCACAAGCGTTCATGTGACGGCTGATTTCGATGCCGAGGCCGCACGCACGTTTGCGGGAAGCTCGTGGGGTGTGACGGGGTTCTATCCGGTCATGCAGGAGTTCTGGAAGGCGCTCGGCGAACGCGGGACCATCACGTTCTTCGACCGAGGCTGGTACACGGCGGCCATAGAGCAGGAACTGTTCCGCCGCTACGGCGATCTGAGCGATCACGAGGTCGACCTCGAGCGCGCTCGCGCACGGGAGGAGCTTGCCGAAGGCGCCGCCGGGTTCGAGGCGCGCCGTGCGATGACGAGCGACCCGGTTGGCAGCTACCGGCGCTACGCGTACGATTTCGAGCGCATGCTCGTGGACGACGGATACGCGGTGGTGAAGCTGTTCGTGCACGTGCGCAACGAGGTGCGCCGCAAGCGCGTCGAGCGGCTGTACAACAATCCCGAAACGCGCTGGCGCGTGAGCCACGCCAAGCTCGACCAGATCAAGGACTACGAAAAGGCCTACGAGCTGTACGATCTGCTGCTCGAGGGGAGCAACTTCGACTTCGCCCCCTGGACGCTCGTCAACGGCGAGGACAAGCGCGCGGCGAACATCCAGATCGCGCGCACGCTGGTCGAGGCCATCGAGGACGCGCTCGAGCGCGCTCGAATCGGGAGGGAACCCGAAGGGGATGCGTTCGGCGCGGGAGGCTCCGACGTGCCGCCGTCGAGCTCATGGACGACGAGCTGTGTGAAGAGCGAAGGGGATGCGTTCGGCGCGGGAGGCTCCGACGTGGGGAAGGCCGAGCTTCAATCGGGGGCTTCGCTGCGACCGATGAACGAACTGCAGCCGGCGAGCAACCTGCAGCCGGCGGACGGGCCGCAGCCGAGCGGTTCGCAGCTTGCGGACGGGCCGCAGCCGAGCGGTTCGCAGCAGGCTGCGTCCGCTGTCGAGCGGGCGGCTCTGCAGAGCGCGTTTGCACCTGCGACCTCGCGGTTCGCCCCGTCGCCCGTGCGCCCGCATATCGACCACGCCCTCCCCATGCCCCGTATCGATGCGAAGGAAGCCTATCGGGCCGAGCTCGCTCTCGAACAGAAGCGCCTGTACAACCTGGAGTTGGAGCTGTACCAGAAGCGCGTGCCGCTCATGATTATGTACGAGGGGTGGGACGCGGCCGGAAAGGGCGGCAACATCAAGCGCGTTGCGCAGGCGCTCGACGCCCGCGCCTATACGGTGTTCCCCAGCCCCGCGCCCACGAAGCCCGAGCTTCTGCATCCGCATCTGTGGCGTTACTGGACGCGGCTGCCCAAGGCGGGGCACGTGGGCATCTATGACCGCAGTTGGTACGGGCGCGTTCTCGTGGAACGGGTGGAGGAGCTTACCCCGCCTGCGGCTTGGGCGCGCGCTTACGACGAGATCAACGCGTTCGAGTACGAGCTTGTGCAGTGGGGGGCCATCCTGTTGAAGTTCTGGGTGGACGTTTCGCCCGACGAGCAGCTGCGACGCTTCCGCGAGCGTGAGGCGAACGAGGCGAAGCGCTGGAAGATCACACCCGACGACTGGCGCAACCGCGACAAATACCCCCAGTATAAAGCTGCGGTCGATGATATGTTCCGGCTGACGAGCACGGCGTTCGCGCCCTGGATCGTGCTCGAGAGCGACGACAAGCGTTTCGCGCGCGTCGAGGCGCTTAAGGCTGTGAACGCGGCTCTGGAGGCGCGCCTAAGGCCGTAGGAGCGAATCTGCCGAGGTCGTGGCCCATGGCCCGCAATAGCTGCGGAAGCCCGTCTTTCGGTTGGGGGCGGTTCCTATCAGCTGGAATCGCGGCGACCGACCCCGGTGGCAACATCCTCCGGGCCTTCGCGAGAGGCGGGGGCTAGGGCTAGGGCCGTCCGGGTATCAGCCGACCCCCTCCTAGGCGATGCAGGCGGGGCGCAACGTGCAGAGTGCGGAGTGCAGAGTGCAGAGTGCGGGAAAGGCGCGTACGGACGCGGTCGGTAGATTCAGATCAAGCAGCACCAGGTTGTAGGTGCGGGAAAGGCGCGTACGGACGCGGTACTAGCCGGGCCCGCACGTTCGCCATGCGGTGCGTTGTCATGGACAGAAATTTCGGCGGGCGCATGGACGGCGCCATCGAGCGCATGGACGGCGCCGGCGAGCGCTCGCCATGCGGCTCGTTGCCCATGGACAGAAATCGGGATTGTGTATAGGTG
>CAUVMU010000152.1:0-4800 GCA_963552775.1 uncultured Eggerthellaceae bacterium
TGGAGCATCCAAAGCTTACCCTGCTCGATCGTGAACTCGATGTCCATCATGTCGCGGAAGTGGTTCTCCAGGATGACGAACACCTCCTCGAGCTCGCGCCCGGCGTCCTGCAGGCCCTCGACGTTCTTGAGCTCGGAGATGGGGCTCGTGTTGCGAATGCCGGCGACGACGTCCTCGCCCTGAGCGTTGACCAGGTAATCGCCGTAGAATTCCTTCGTCCCGTCAGCGGGGTTGCGCGTGAACGCCACACCCGTGGCCGACGTGTTGCCCTTGTTGCCGAACACCATGCACTGGACGTTCACGGCCGTGCCCAGATCGTCGGAGATCTTGTTCTTCTGACGGTACAGCGTGGCGCGCGGGTTTCTCCAACTGCCGAACACGGCCTCAATGGCGAGCTGCAGCTGGACCATGGGATCCTGCGGGAACTCGACGCGCCCGTCGACCACGAGCGCGGGGTACTCCGCACCGTCGATGTTCTCGGAGAAGATGTCCATGAATCGGGCGACGAGGGTCGACAGGTCCTCGGCGGTCAGCTCGGTGTCGGAGCGCACGCCGCGCTCGCGCTTCATGGACGTGATGGCGTTTTCGAACAGGTCGCCATCGATTCCCATGACCACGTTCGAGAACATCTGGATGAAGCGGCGGTAGGAGTCCCACGCGAAACGAGGGTTCTCGGTCTGCTTGATGAGGCCCGCGATGGACTTGTTGTTCAGACCGAGGTTGAGTACCGTATCCATCATGCCCGGCATGGAGAACGGAGCTCCCGAACGGACGGACACAAGCAGCGGGTCCTCCGAGTCGCCGATCTTCTTGCCGATGCGCGTCTCGAGGTCTTCGCGGTACGCCTGGATGGATTCGAGCGCGCCTGCAGGCCACGTGTTCCCAGCGTCAGCGTACTCCATGCAGGTCTGGCAGGTAATCGTGAACCCGGGAGGGACCGGCAACCCGATGTTGGCCATCTCGGCAAGGTTCGCGCCCTTTCCGCCGAGCTGGTGCTTCATGCCGGCATTGCCCTCGGTCACGTTCGTGCCCGCTGCGTCCGCACCGAAGCGGTAGACGCGTTTGACTTCGTCAGTCACGTTGTTCTCCTTAACGCCCTCGTTTTGCTTCCAGAACTTTCAGGTACTCGGGGCACAGCAACGCAGTCGGCTCCCCGATGAACAGCATCATGGTAGCGCAAAACGCAACGCCTGTCCCCTTTGGCGACATGTTTTCGGCAGAAAGCGCGACGGGCCCGCATGCGCGAGCCCGTCGGATCCGGCGATCGCTATCCGCGCGCGCCTCCCATGCCGCCGCGCGCGCCTCCCATGCCGCCGCGCTCGCCCAAAGCCATACCTTCCGCAGCCCCCACGCCGCCCGCACCCGCCATAGCAGCAGCGGTGGTCGAAGCCGTAAACGTCGTCGTCGCGCCGCCCGAGACCGTCGAGGCCGATGCGTAGCCGTCAGCATTCGCGCCCGAGACCGTACCGCCGATAACCAGGCTGTACGAGTCCCCCTCGACCATCCCCGCAGTCGAAACCACCACGGTTCGATAGCTCTTCGCCGGCGTGAACGAGGCGACGACCGCCCCCGTCGAATCCGTCACGGCTATGCTCGAATTCGCCTGACCGCTCGCGGAGACGAAGGAGAACGCCTGCGTGCCGCCCGAGAAGCCCTGAGCCATGCCCGAAGACCCTGCCACGATGGCCGTGCCGCCCGATATCGTGGCCGTCGTGCCGTAGTCGAAGGCGCCGTTTCCATCGTTCGTCGGGCCGCTGACCAACAGAACACCGCCCGTCATCTCGATGCTCCCGTTGCTGTCGATCCCGTCGCCCGACGCGTCGACAACAACGTAGCCACCGTTGATGACGATGGCGCACTCCTCGCTCACGTCGAAGGCCCCACCGCCGCCCATGCCGCCCGGCGCCGCCTGGCCGCCCGCCTCGGGCATCGTCGCACCCGGGGCGCCCTGCGCTGCCGGGTCGCCGCCGAACGCGGCCGTCGTCGTCACGGCAGACGAAGCTGCAGCGGATGAACCTGCCGAGCCCGTCGTGGTCGAAGTTGCGGCCGAGGTCGAAAAAGCGGTTTCGACCGGAGCCGCGTTTATGCCGTCGTCGCTCGAAACAACGTGGACCTCTCCTCCGTTCACTGTTACGACCTGGGCCTCAAGACCCTCGACCGAGGAGACGACGTCGATCGTACCACTGTCGACGGTCAAGGCGTATTCAGCATGCACGCCGTCGTCGCCCGCGTTCACCGAAAGCGCGCCGCCGGCGATGCGCGCCGACCCGTCGCTGTGAAGCGCGTCGCCCGAAGCCGCAACCGCGAAGGAGCCGCCGGCGATGCGCAGGTACGAGTAGGCCTGCACGCCATCGTCGGAAGCATCTATCGAGAACGTGCCGCCGTCGATGCTCACGAATCCGCGCCCGGCATCCTCGTCGTTGCTCGACTTGATCGCATCGCCCCCGGATACAAGGTCGAACGTCCCATCGGCGATCTTGACGCAGTCCTTGCCCGAAAGCGCGTCGCCTACCGCTTCGATTCGGTACGTGCCGCCCGTAACAACCAGGTCATCGGTCGACTTGATCGCATCGTTGCAGTTTGCATCGACCACGAGCGTCCCCGATCCCTGTAGCGTAAGGTCGGCCTCGCTGTACAGCACAGCGTCAAGGTCGGCTTCCTCGGCGGAGGCCGCATACGTCGAACCGTCCGAAAGCGTGTTCACCGTCGAAGCGGCCAACGTGACGAAGACCTTGTCGGCGCTCTCCACGTACACGGCCGGACCATCGGCGTTCGCGATGGTCGCACCGGCGAGCACGATCTGCACCTTCGCGTTCTCGGGGGCGTTCACAACAAGCTGGCCGTCGGAAAGCTCGCCGCTTACCACGTACACGCCCGCCTCGGTTATCGTGACCGTGGAACCGTCGACGGTAACCGCAGAGCTTTCCGAGGTCGCGTTCGAACCCGACAGCGTGATGGAGACCGCCGTGGATGCATCGTAGCTCGCATCGAGGTCGCGATCGGAGTACTCCAGGTCGTACGCGCTCTCGTCGACGGAAGAAGCGGCCGTCGAGGTCGAGGCCGTCTGCGTGCTTGCCGTGCTCGTCGCCGCTTCCATCGTCGCACCTGCGCACCCGGCCAGCCCTGCCGTAAGCGCTAAGGACAAGCCGAGCACCACCGCCGCGCGAGGGGCTCGGCGCACCGTGCGCCTTACCGCATTCCACCGGTCGTTACCCTGCATCGTGATTCCGTTCATTTACAGCACCTCCCTATTGGCGGGCACGAGGCCCAGCACAACTTTCAAATTCCCGTTCAGGCAGCGCACCTCGTCGATGAGCGCCTTCTCGCTTCCGGCCTCGCGCAGCGAGAGCGCGTACTCAAGCTGGTAGAGGCTTCCCATGTTTGTGGTCTCGACCGAAGTCAGCTCGAAGTTCGACGCATAGCGCCCGAGCACGTCGTCGAACAGCCCGTGGTACTCCAGATCCTCCGGGACAGTAACGCGCAGAATGCGCTTCGATCCCCTGGCGCGGCCGAACGGGGTCGCGACGTACACGAGGTTTAAAACGCCCACGGCCACGGTGAGCAGTGCGGCCATGCCGATGAATCCCATGCCGCACGCGAGCCCGATGGCCATGGCGAGAAACACGCTGCCGATGTCCTTGGCCGTACCCGCAATGGAACGGAAGCGCACGAGGTTGAACACGCCCATGACGGCCACGCCCACGCCGAGGTTCCCGTTGACCAGCAAGATCACCACCTGCACGATCAGCGGAAGCAGAGCGAGCGTGATGACGAAGTTCTTCGAGTAACTATGCCGGTACATGTAGATGAACGCGACGGCGAGGCCGAGCACGACCGAGGCGAGGGTACAGGCGGCGAACCCGGCCGAGGTCACGGCCGCAGCAGCCGATTCGGTGGTACCGAGCACCGATGTGAACAGAAAATCAAGCACAACGGCTCCTTTCTATCGAAGGGGAAACGCGCTCGTCGCAGGGGCGGGCGACCAAAGCGCCGATCGGCACGGGATCGGCAAGCGTACGGTTTTCAGGTGCGCAGGACCTGCGGGCAGCCTCTTCCCGAACCTGAAGGGCGACAGCGGCACCGTCCGGGTCGGGAGCGCGCAACGATGCATCGCACAAACGGTACGCCTCACCGTACTTCGAAAACGATGAGGGATAGGCGCAACACGAGCCGAGCAGGCGGACGAGCCACAACGGGTACGAGCCCGCGCATTTGACCTCCATGACCGCTTCCCCATCGCCGACGAGGGGGAACGCCGCAGCATCGGCAACGGGCCCGGAAAACGAGAGGGCGGTCGATGGCGCGCTCGCCGATGCGAGCGCGACGCGCGACAACCTCAGATCGACGGCACGGATGCCGCGGTCGAACGTGATGCGCACGCCCTCGGCCCCTCCCCCTTCGACCGGCGCGAACGCCGTCCGCTCGCAACTGATGAGCATCGAGGGCGAGAGCAGGGCATGGCGTGCCCTGAACCCGTCGATTTCATGGGCTATCTGGGTGCTCACGGCCTCGGAGGTCCTCAGCTCCTCCGCCAATACAGGTGCGGGAAAGCGGCGCAGCGCCTCCTCGAACGACAGACCGTCCAGATAGGCCTGCGCACCCGCAAAGGACATGCGCACGCGGCGCTTGTACACGATGCCCTTGAACTTCTTTTTCAACTCGACGAAGGCGACGCCTGCCGCCTCGGGCGGCCCGTACGTGCGCACGCGCAGCTTCTCCTTGTAGAGAGGTTTTTCGAGCGAACGCGCGATCAAATCGCGGTTCGGCGTATCCCAGTACACGCTGTCGATACGCGTCGTG
>CAUVMU010000153.1:0-4785 GCA_963552775.1 uncultured Eggerthellaceae bacterium
CGGTCAGACGTGCCACCGCCACGCCGCCCGAACGAAGTGCAGCGGCACGGTAAGCTTTCAGCAGCGGGGCGGAAAGCTTCCGCTCCTGGACGGACCCTTCGGCCTCAGCCGCCTTTATCTCAGCTTCCACCTGGGACGTCATGCTCTCGAAGCGCTCGCGCGTTCGGCTTTCCTCACCCGAGACCAACGTCTGGGCCTGCTCGATTTGCTCGCGCAGGGCTTCGATCTTGTCGAGTTCATCGGAAGTCGAAACGAGCTTCTCCTCGAGCGTCGTACGGCGCTTCGCAATGCCGTTGAGCTCCTTCGAGTGCGTTTCGATGCTGCGATAGTCCGTTCCGGCCAGCGAGATAAGGTCCTGGACGCGCGCTTGCTTCGTGACGAGCTGCGCGTCCTCCCGCTCGATAGCCGCAACCTCGCTCTCGACCCGCTCGCGCATGGATTCGACCTGCGCGGCCTTCGCCTCAAGCGCCTCGCGCTTCTGCGTCAGCGCCGCAAGGTTCTCGCGGTCGGGAGCCTGCTCGAGCCTCTTGCGCGCCTGCAGGGCCTGTAGGTCGCAGTTCTGCAGCTTCAACAACGCAGCCAGTTCGTCAACGTTCGCCTTCATATGCATGCCTGCTTTCTCGTACTCAGAGCCTGATGGAATCGGGAAGGCGCCAGTTGTCACCTTGATCGAGAACGCGCACCGCCGAGGCCGCGACACCGGCATCGACCGCAGCGGCCGCAAGCAGGGTTGCAAGCGGCAGCTCGCTCACGTCGTGGCCGAGCTCGATGATGCAAAGCCCCTGCTGAACCGCATCGAGCGCGGCGTGGTACTTCACCTCGCCGCAGATGAGGCAGTCGACTCCTGCCGTCAGGCAAGCGGTTACCACGTTGCCGGCCGAACCCGTCGCCGTGACCGCCGTGCGCACGGGACGCGCGAAGTCGCCCCATACGCGCGGAGGACGGCCGAACACCGCCGTGCAGCGCGCGGCAAGGTCGGCAAGCGTCTCCGCCGAGCCGTCCTCGTCGCGCACAGCGCACAACTGCCCGTACCCCTTGCGCACGTCGTGAGCCAGCGGTACGAGCACCCGCTCGAAGTCGAGACGCAGCATGCCGGGAAGCACCGAGGCGGCCTGCGCGCTTACGTCGAGCGCCGTATGGAACGACAGGCAGGCCACGCCGAGACGCGCAGCCTCGAACGCCACCGCGCCGGGCATGCCTCCCCGCTGCGGGTCGGAAGATACCGCAACGGGGGGGTTGAGAAAGAGCGGATGGTGCGTGAGCAGCACATTCGCCTCGACCTCAGCCGCAGCGCGCACGGCGGAAAGCGTCGGGTCGAGCGCTGCGGCCACGCCGGTCACCCGCACGGCCGGGTCGCCCACGGTAAGACCCGTACGGTCCCATTCCTCGGCGTCGGTCGCCGGGAAACGAGCGAGCAGGGCCCGCTCGAGACGCGCGACCGTCAGGTCGCCGCCCTGCTCGGCCAGCGTTCCCGCGCGTGTTTGCACGATGTCGTTTCCCGCAGCCGCATCTTCTATCGGAATCATAACTCCCCTTTCGCAGAAGGTCCGTAGCATATCGCGCGGACGCGCACTTCCCGGTCCGTCGCTTCGTCACCCGATGGGAATCTCACGGCGATCGCCTGTCGATGTCGGCACGGTGACCGCACGGTACCCCGCCTCGTACATAAGCCGATAAGCATCCTCAATGCCGCGCACGATATGGGCGGGTCGGTGCGCATCGGACCCCACGCTGCAGGGGATGCCCGCCCGGCAGCAACGTTCAAGCAGGCCGAGAGAGGGGTACATCTCCTTGCAGGCGCAATAAGCCCCCGACGTGTTCACCTCCACCATGCGCCCGGACGCAAGCAGCGCCTCCACGGCGTCGTCATAGAGCGCTTCGATGAAAAAACTCGGGTAGATACCGAACTTCTTGACCAGATCGGGATGGGCCATGATGTCGAAGGGATGCTCCCTCGACACGGCCGCCGCGCACCAACGCTCGAAGTAGGCCCGCCAAATGACATCGGCTTCGCCGGGCGTACGCCAGCGCACGAGGCTCAAATCGGGATGGTCGAGGGGCCATTCGTTCAGAAAATGGACGGATGCGAGCACCGTATCGAAACGGTCGAGATCGGCTGCAGCATGGGGGCGGTCCTCGGCGTCGCCGAGCCAGTCGAACTCGATGCCGCACACGACCTCCATCGATGGGAACAGCGTACGCGCGCGCTCGATACCCTCGAAGTACTCCCCCATGCGGCAGGCGGGCACGGCCGAATCGCCCCGGGAATCGAACCGAGCGGTCAGCGGATAGTGCTCCGTGAAGACGAGCAGCGACACACCCGCCTTTGCAGCGGCCGCGGCCATGTCGAGCACCGACCCCTCGCCGTGGCCGCACAACTCTGTATGCGTATGACAGTTCACAAGCTCCACAGCATCAACTCCACGACAGGCAGCTCGCCAGAGCAGCTGCGAATGCATCGAGGTCGGCCTGGGACGTGTAGCGCCCGAACGACACGCGCAGCGCACCGTAGGCGCGATCGGAGTCGATGCCCAGGGAGCGCAGCACGTGGCTCGGCTCCAGGGAGTGAGACGAGCAGGCCGACCCGCCCGACACGCCGAAGCCCTTCATGTCGAGGCGCAGCACGAGCGTTTCGCTCTCAAGACCTCGCGCAAGAACATGGACGATGTTGGGCAGGTAGTCGGTCGACCCTGCAGGCACGTCCACCGTAGCATCGATTCCCTCGAGCACGCCGAGCGCAGCGTACAGGCCGTCGCGAAGTACCCGCTCGCGCGCGGATTCCGCTTCTTGCAGCGCCACGGCTGCATGGCAGGCCGCAGCGAAGCCGACAGCCGCGGCCACGTTCTGCGTGCCGCTGCGGCGACCGTCCTCCTGACCGCCGCCCTCCAGAAACGCCCGAAACGGAGTGCGGGTCCGCAGGTAGAGCGCACCGATTCCCTTCGGCCCGCAGATCTTGTGAGCCGAGAACGACGCGGCGTCGACACCGAACGCGACAAGGTCGACGGGCACCTTGCCGAGCGCCTGCACGGCGTCGGTGTGGAAGAGCGCACCCGCTTCATGAGCGAGCGCCGCGAGCTTGGCGATGTGGTTGACAGCGCCCACCTCGCCATTCGCCATCTGAATGGACACGAGCACCGTATCGGCGTCGAGGGCGCGCGCAAGCGCCTCCGGGCGGATGAAGCCGCCTGCATCGGGGTCGAGGTACGTAACCCGCCATCCGCGTGCCTGCAACCGCCGCGCCGGCATGAGCACGGCATCGTGCTCGATGGACGAGACGATCACATGCGGTACGAACGTGCCCCCTTCGCGTTGGTTGCGCGCGGCGACCGACGCCTCGGCAAGACCGATAAGCGCGGCGTTGTCAGCCTCAGTTGCACCCGAGGTGAACACGATCTCGTTCGGCCGGGACGCGCGCAAATCCTGCGCTATGCTGCGCCGCGCCAGTTCGAGCGCCTCGAAAGCCGCCCGGCCGGGAGCGTGCAGCGAGTTCGCGTTCGCACCGACGAGCAGGTTCACCGCGCCCGGAACCTGATAGGGCTCCATAGCGGTTGCAGCCTCCTCGCACAAAGGCGCCGTGGCGGCCCAGTCGAGGTACACGTACGGATCGGGTATGCGCACCGGCATGCTAGCGCGCCTCCTCAGACGCACCGGTCATCGCAGGCGCCCCGGCCGCGAGCGCGGCAAGGCGCGCTTCGTTGCCGACGCGCTCGACCTCGCGCAGGGCAGCCGCAGGCGAAGGCGCGCCGAACACCGCGCTGCCGCAGACGACAATATCGGCACCTGCGGCAGCGACGCGCGCGACGGTATCGGGACCGATGCCGCCATCCACCTCGATGAGCAGACCGTCGTTGCCGACCGCACGGGCGAGCTCCGCTACCTCAGCCACCTTGCGCTCGCTCCCTTCGATATAGCCCTGCCCCGAAAAGCCCGGCTCGACGCTCATGACGAGCACCATGTCGAGCGCGGCGATGACGGGCGCAAGCACCGAGACGGGCGTGGCGGGCTTGATGGAAACAGCGGGATGCGCGCCATCTGCACGGATGAGGGCCACGGTGCGCGCGAGCGCTGCGGCGTCGAGCGCCTCGGCGTGCACGGTGAGCACATCGGCCCCTGCTGCGAGGAACCAGGGCATCTGCACATCGGGGTTCGACACCATAAGGTGCACGTCGAGTGGCAGCCCCGTGGCGTGCTTCAGCTGCTTGACCAGAGGAACCCCCATGCTCAGGTTCGGGACGAAATGACCGTCCATAACGTCAACGTGGACGAGCCCAGCACCTGCGGATTCGATGAGGTCGATATCGGCCTGAAGGTTCATGAAGTTCGCCGAAAGAATGGAGGGTGCTATCCTCAGCGGCTGGAACATGGCGACTCCTATCGCAGGAAACGGGCACGTGCACACTCATTCTACCCCAACGACCCGACGACGTGGCTCCCTTCACGCCAACGCCCTTCAAGGTTTTCGAAACCGTAACCGACGCATGCACGGCCCGCCGCAAACGCCTCGACGTCCGTATAATGATCGCAAGCGAGAAGAGGAGGCTGCATGCCCGATTCGTTCACGTACTTCTCCTACCCCACCCCGCACGGGCCCCTTACCATACGCGCGAACGGGCGCGGCGTCACCGACGTCGCGTTCGGAGACTGCGAGCTCGCGGGAAAACGCAAAGCCTCGCGCCTGACGAACCAGGCCGCAACGGAGTTGCAGGAGTACTTCGCGGGAAAGCGGCGCGTCTTCACCGTGCGCATCGACCCTGCCGGAAGCGCTTTCCAGAAAGCGGTGTGGAA
>CAUVMU010000154.1:0-4732 GCA_963552775.1 uncultured Eggerthellaceae bacterium
GCGCCACGTGCCGCTCCTTTCAATTTAACGTCGGTATTTTCATATGAAGGAGCGCACACGTCAAGCCCGAAATCGTGCTGAGCATCCGAAAAAACCTTCCCCAACGGCTGCACGCTCCGAAAAACATGCGATGATTAGAAAAAGGACGCTCCGACCTCTTCGCTCCCCATCAGGTTTCCATCGAAGAGAACGGCCCGGCATCCTCAACATCCTCCGACGAAGCCGTCTACGAACGGCGGCAGCGTCTTGAAAAGAACGGCCCGGCATCCTCAACGCCCTCCGACCGACCGCCCCTCAGAAAAGGCGGTGGCCGGGAAGGCTCAAACGCGCTTCCCGGCCACATGGCGCGCAATGCAAACTCGCCTCTATCGCTGCCCGTAAGCCCTCCAATTATCCGGGATCAAAGCGTCGCCGTGGCACCTGCTGCATTCCAGAACCGACGCCTCGTGGGCCTTGTGGCACTCGCCGCAGGCCAACGTTTCGTGATAATCAGAATGAGGGTTGTACTTCAGGTGGTCGGTCGCCTCGGCAAGATCGCTTCGATCCAGGTCGTGGCATGCGGGGTTCAGGCAAAACCCGTCGTCGAAGTTCCGTTGCTCGAACGGAAGCGCGTACCCGCCCGAAAGCCAACTCGCCGCCTCTCCGGCCTGCTGGGCGATCGTGGGCTTATGGCAGTCGAGGCACGTGATCTCGGCCCCTTCGTGGACGGCTGCGAGCTTGCCCGGGTCTTTCGAGTAGTATCCCTCCACATACGGATCCATCGGCTGATGGCATACGGAGTTGCAGAAGCTCGGCTGCTCGTGCCAGTTCCAAAGCCCTGCCCCTACCAGCACGAGCACGACGAGCACGCCCCCGATTGCAAGGGCGCGCGTCCGCACGCGAGGGCCGTCCTCCCGCTTCGGCGGCCGAACCTCGCGCTCCGGTCGCGCAGGGCCCAGCGGCTTCGATGCATTGTTCGATTCTTCCACGATTCCTCCCCTCTTGTTCGGAAGCGGCAGCGTGCGCTATTTGACGATGCGGCCCTTGCCGGTGCGCTCGATTTCGCAAAGCCCCGACCTGAACGGCGGAAAGCCCGTTATAGGATCGAAATCCCGTGTGGTGAGCAGGTTGATGTCGGCCTGGTGCCACCCGTGGATAACGTCGGTCACGCCCGGGAGCACGATGTTCGAAATCTCGGCCCTCATGAGCACTTCGCCGAACTGGTTGAATATGCGCACCTGGTCCCCGTCGGAAATGCCGCGCTCTTCGGCGGTTCTCGGATGCAGACGGACGACGGGCTCGGGCATGAACTGGTTGAGCCAGGGAAGATCGCGCAGCTTCGAGTGAGTGTAGAACGGGACGCGCGACCCGGTATTGAGCACGAGCGGATAGCGCGCAGCCACATCGGGCGTGCTCACCGGGCTGAACACCGGCTCCTCGTACACGGGCAGGCCGTTGAAGCCGTATTTGGCAAGCGTCTCGGAAAACAGCTCCACCTTGCCCGTCGACGTGTTGAATCCCGCTTGTCCGTCCTTGCGCAGGCCCCCGGTCTCGTACTTCTTCGACGCCTTGACGCCGCCTGGAACCTCGTAGCCTTCGGGATGTGCGCGCAGGTCTTCGAGCGTGAAGCCCAACTCCGTCTGAGCGTACATGTCTTCGAGCGCGGCCTCGACGCTGCCGTGGTAACACTCTTCCTCGAAGCCGAGCGCGCAACCGATCTCGAGGATGATCCGCCAGTCCTCACGGCATTGGCCTGCGGGCTTCACCACCGGGTCGCGATGGAAAATCTTGCGGCCGAAGATCGACGGGGGCGCCATGCGCTCGTAGCACATGGCCGCAGGGAGCAGCAGGTCGACGTAGTCGTGCGTGTGCGGGCGCATGTAGTAGTCGATCGCAACGCAGAACTCCAAATCCTCGATGGCCTTCTGGTACTCGGGGGTCTGGGGCCACATCATGGAGTTCAGCCCGAGCATCACGCCAGCGCGGATCCGACCGTCCGCGACCATTTCGGGCAGCAGGTTCACCTGGATCATCTTGAAAAAGTGGGCCCATACGGGGAAGTCGTCCTTATCGGCGCGCAAATCCCCCAACCTCCGCTCGTCGTAGAGCTTCTCGAGCCGGAAGGCCGCAGTCGACGCCGTGTAGTCGAACGGCAGCCCCGCGCCCATGGTCACGCCGCCGGGCACGTCAAGGCTCCCGGTCAGCGCGATGATGGAGAACACCGCCCGCTGGAAATGCCCTACATTGGTGGCATGACATGCGCCCGCAGAGCTTGAAACGAGCGTCGCCGGAGCGTTCTCCCCAATGAGCTTCACGGCTGCCACCAGCTTCTCCGCAGGGACCCCCGTGATATCCTCCACCCGTTCGGGCGTGTAGTCTTTCACGTGCTCTTGCAGTTCGGCGAAGCCGTGCGTCCAGTTCTTAGCGAAGTCCTCGTCGTAGCAGCCGTCACGGAACATGACGTGCAAAAAGCCGAGCGCGAGCGCGCCATCGGTTCCAGGGCGCAACTGCAGATGGATGTCGGCCATCCCGGTGACCGTCGGCGTAATGCGCGGGTCGACCACCACGCACTTCATGCCGCGCTCGCGCTGTTTCATCATGGCGCCGAACCGGTACGGTTGCGACCACGCCGCGTTGAGCGACCAGATGAGGCAGCTCGCCGTGTCGTCACTTGGATCGGTGCCCATGCTGACCTGGCCGATGGTCAGAAGCGAGGCCATCCACGTGGCGGAGGCGCACGTGGAGCTTTCCGCCCCGTAGTTCGGGGAGCCGAACAGCGTCGCCAGACGTTGCATGGGCCCGCGCGGCTCCTTGGGGTCGCCGCAGTAGAACAGCACCTTGTCGGGGCCGTATTCCTCCTTCACGCGGTTGAGCTCCTCGGCGATGAGCGCGTAGGCGTCATCCCACGAAAGAGGCTCCCACTCCGGAGCGCCCGTGCCCTTCTCGTTCGTGCGTACCATGGGATAGGTGATTCTGTGGGGATCGTAGAGCTCTTGCAAACTTGAGATGCCCTTTGCGCAGATAGGCGACGCTGGATACGCGTCGCGTGCATCGACCCGCACCACTTTCCCGTCTTGGATGTGCGCCGCGATGCCGCACTTGGGGATATGGTTGCACATGTCGCAGTACGTGTACTTCGTTTCGAGAGGGGCATCTGCGGCTACAGCGCCCTCGGGATGGGCTATCTCGTAGGCGCCTCCCGCGAGCGCCATGCCCGTTGCCGCCGTCGCGCCCTTGAGGAACGACCGGCGCGAAACCGTGCATGCTGCATCCATGTTACTCCCCCTCGCTCTTCTTCGAACGCTTGACCGCGACCGCGGCTCCTGCACCAATCGCCGCTACGGCAACGGCTCCGGCCCCCAGAAGCGCAGGGTCGATTCCAAGCGCCGCCTGGGAGCGCTCGACCGATGCGGACGATGCCGCGAACGGAAGCGCGCCTGCGGGCATGCCCGCAACCGGAAGGTAGTACAGGGCCGTATCGTCGATACGGACGGGCTCGTTGGCAGACACGAACTGCGAAACCGGGCTTTCCGCATCGTCAAGGTCGCCGAAATAGCGCGCCCGTCCCGGACAGTTCTGCACACAGGCGGGAAGCCGCCCTTCGGCAAGGCGTTCCTCGCAGAACACGCATTTCTCGACCACCAAGTCGCGCTGGATCCCGTAAGATTCGTACGGAGCCGGCACCGCTGCGTCGAACATGTTCTTGCTCGTGCTGTTGAGCGCCCGCGCATGATAGGGGCACGCCGTCATGCAGAACCCTCACGCGATGCACGCCTCGTAGTCGACGACGACGATGCCGTCATCGCGGCGCGTGCTCGCCGCCGTGGGGCACACCTCGACGCACGGGGGCTCGTCGCACTGCATGCAGGCATGGGGGACGTACGCACGGCCCGATTCCCCCACCTCGACTCCCCACTCGCACACGTCGAGCTCGTTCCATGAAACGCCTGGGCGCTGATTGTTCTGCATTTGGCAAGCGACCACGCACGTACCGCACCCCGAGCAGCGTCGAAGGTCTATCGCCATTCCGTATCTCGCCATCCCCCGTCCTTTCTCTCGCCTTGCGTTTTCGGCGCGCGCGAAAGGAAGCCAAACGAAAAGCGCATCCCCTTTGCGCGTCGCTCGAGCTTCTTCGATTTTAAGTCCTTGAAAAGGGAAAACAATCAGGGAGGGCAATGCCTCGACCTACGATTGCGCCGCATTGGGAACCTAGCGGATTCGACTTGGAGAAGCTGGCGTGCGCCAGCTTTCTTCCCGAAGCGCCGAAGCGGGGCCCAAAAGGCGGTTGCAGCCCTTCGATGAAGGGGCCGCAGCGGCGGCAAACGCGAAGCAGCGTGCTAGAATTATCCTACCCATCGGCGCAAGGGGAGCGCCAGGAAGCGAGGGAAGCCCATGGCAACCGCCGAAGAATACCGATCGATCCTGATTCCGACGCAGCCGTTCGGGCAGTTGAAGATAGTCGACCATATAGGACTGGCCCGAAAAGAAAAGCTGTTCAAAGGCGAGTACATCAGGACGAGCGCGAACACGCTCGACGACCCGTACTACTATTACATCGACCAGGGCCAGATTATGGCCACGTTCGAGCGCGAATCCGGGGAGCCCATGCCCTTGTTCTGGAGAAACGCGGGGAACGCCTTCTCGGCCGAATACTGCGACTTCGCCTCCATCGGACGCTACAAGGCTCGCTTTTTGGCCACGAAGAACACGGTCCTCTACGCGTTCTCCCAACGGCAGCTCTATGGGCTCATGC
>CAUVMU010000155.1:0-4639 GCA_963552775.1 uncultured Eggerthellaceae bacterium
GCGCCAGGCTGCGGGAGGATAGGGAGCCGCGCCCGCGCAGGGCGGCGTCGACCGCAACGGGAGGGGGCCTTCGGGCCCCCTCCGCGCGTCCCGGGGCGCGCGATGCTCTCTTCGAAGGGCTTCGAGCGGCGTTCCCGCCCATGTCCGGTATATTCGCGCTCTCCATGGAAAGCCTGTTGAACTTTCCCCGTTCGTGCGTCGGTGTCGTAGAATAGACGCTGTTTGCGTGCGACAAGCTCTCTTCGAAATACAAGGTCAAAGCTTTTCGCGCAGGTTTCTCATCGGGCGCTTCGGATGACTCCGCATGCGTGAAAGGGAACATGGGACAGCATGGATATTCGGTTCACTAAACGCACCGCGTTCCTCATCATCTGGGATATCGCGGCGACCTTCCTGTCGTACTGGCTCGCGGCCCTTTTGACTGGCTTGGTCGGTGAAGTGTTCGACTCCCACGAGATCTACTTCGTCCTCGGCGTCGCCGTCGTCGTCAACCTGCTCACCTTCGTGGTGTTCCGCCTCTACAACAACCTCTGGGAATACGCTTCGACCGACGATATGCTGCGCATCGTCGTTGCGGTCGGCCTCGGTACGCTCATTGCCGCCGTTCTTTTATGGACTCTAGGCCAGTGGATTCCCATCAGGGTCTACTTCGTGACCCTGTTCCTTATGCTGCTCCTCGCGGGGGGAGCGCGCATGTTCTTCCGCATCATGCGCAGTAAGAAGCGCGCGCTCGAGATCAGCGCTCATGCCGAGGTGCGTCCGCGTACGCTCGTGGTGGGCGCAGGCGAGACCGGCAGTCTGGCTATCGGGCGCATGGTGTCGAAGGACCCGCTCATGCCGGGCGAACCCGTCATCGCGGTTGATGACGATCCGCAAAAGCGGAAGCTGCGCATCCACGGCGTGCTCGTGGCGGGGACGAGCGAGGACATCGTCGACCTCGTGAAACGTTTCGACATCGCCCAGATTGTCGTGGCCATCCCCTCTGCTTCCCTTGACGAGCGCAAGCGTATCTACAACATCTGCATCCAAACGGAGTGCCAGCTCTACACGCTGCCGAACGTGCGCGAGCTCAAGGTGGAGGAAATCGAGGATGTGAGCCTGCGCGAGGTCGACGTCGCCGACTTGCTCGGCCGCGAGGAGGTCGTGCTCAACACGCGGCTGGTCTGCGGCTACATCTCGGGAAAGACCGTGCTCGTCACCGGGGGAGGCGGGTCGATCGGATCCGAGCTCTGCCGTCAGATGTGCGCGGTCGTACCGCGCCGTATCGTCATATTCGACATGTACGAGAACGACGCCTACCTGCTCAAGAACGAGATCTTGCGCCGTTACGACGACATCGAGTGCGTCGTCGAAGTGGGAAGCGTGTGCGACAAGGAGCGCCTGCGCGCAGTTTTCACGCGCCACCGGCCCGACGTCGTCTTCCATGCGGCGGCTCACAAGCACGTGCCCCTGATGGAGCTCTGCCCGCGCGAGGCTATCCAGAACAACGTGTTCGGCACGCTCAACACGGTCCTGCTCGCCGACGAGTTCGAAGTGGACCGCTTCATCTTCATCAGCACGGACAAGGCCGTGAACCCCACGTCGGTCATGGGGGCCACGAAGCGCATGGGTGAAATGGTGATCCAGCATTACGCTCAGGAGTCGAAGACCGTGTTCGCTGCGGTGCGTTTCGGCAACGTGCTCGGCTCGAACGGCAGCGTCATCCCCATCTTCAAGCGCCAGATAGCCTCGGGAGGCCCTGTGACGGTTACCCATCCGGATATCGAGCGCTTCTTCATGACCATCCCCGAGGCGTCGCGCCTGGTCATCCAGGCGGGCGGCATGGCAGAAGGCGGGGAGATCTTCATCCTCGACATGGGAGACCCGGTGAAGATCGTCGATCTGGCCAAGGGCCTCATCACGTTGTCGGGCCTGCGCGTCGACCAGGATATCAAGATCGTCTACACGGGCCTGCGTCCGGGCGAGAAGATGTACGAAGAACTGCTCATGAACGAGGAGAACACGCTTCCGACGAAGCTCAAAGGCGTTATGATCTCGACCGGTCGCGAGGTGAGCTACGAGGAGGTCGACTCGAAACTCTGCCAGCTGAAGCGCTCGCTCGCAGAGTCGGAGGCCGCGGCGCGCGCGGTGCTCGAATCCGTGGTGCTCACGTACCGGCCTCCCGAGCACGATAAAGCGCTGCGCGAGGCGCTCGACTAGGGTCTCCCGTTTTTTCGACGTCTGCGCAGTTGATGTGCAGTACCGCAGTGTTTATCGCCCCTCGTTTATACTGGGGGAACCGACAAGGCGAGGCGGGCGCCCAGCGTGGAGCACGCTCGATCGAAATGAAAGGACGAAGATGGCGCAGTACGACTACCTTATCGTGGGAGCAGGCCTGACGGGCGCGGTCTTCGCGCACGAGGCTCGCAAGATCGGTAAAACGTGCCTGGTCATCGACAGGCGCCCCCATGTTGCGGGCAACGTCTACACCGAAGAGGTCGAAGGCATCAACGTGCACCGCTACGGCGCCCACATCTTTCACACCTCGCTTGCGAACGTGTGGAGCTACGTCAACCGCTTCGCTGAATTCAACAACTACGTGAACAGCCCCATCGCCTACTACAAGGGCGAGGTGTACAACATGCCCTTCAACATGAACACGTTCTCCAAGATGTGGGGCGTGGTCACGCCGGCCGAGGCGCGCGCGAAAATCGCCGAGCAGATCGCAGCCGAGAATATCGGAGAGCCGCAGAACCTCGAGGAGCAGGCGCTTTCCCTCGTCGGTCGCGATGTGTTCGAAAAGCTCGTCAAGGGCTATACGGAGAAGCAGTGGGGCCGCGACTGCACGGAGCTGCCGGCGTCCATCATCAAGCGCTTGCCGTGCCGTTTCACGTACGATAACAACTACTTCAACGACCGTTTCCAGGGCATTCCCATGGGTGGCTACACGGCCATGGTCGAGCGCATGCTCGAGGGCGTCGAGGTGCGCTGCAACACGGAGTATTGCGCCCTGATCGCCGCCGAGCCCGACATCGCCGCGCGCACGGTGTACTGCGGCCCGATCGACGCGTTCTTCGACTACGAGCTGGGGACGCTCGAGTACCGTTCGCTGCGCTTCGAAACCGAGACGCTTTCCGAGGAGAACCATCAGGGCGTTGCCGTGGTCAACTACAACGAGCGCGAGGTGCCCTGGACGCGCATCATCGAGCACAAGCATTTCGAGTTCGGCACGCAGCCGACGACTGTGATCACGCGCGAGTACCCGGCCGACTGGAAGCCGGGCGACGAGCCGTACTACCCCATAAACGACCAGCGCAACAGCGAGCTCTACGAACGTTACCGTGCGCTCGCCGGGCAGCAGGACGACGTCGTGTTTGCCGGCCGTTTGGGCGGGTACAAGTACTATGATATGGACAAGTGCATTGCAGCCGCCTTCGAGCTGGTGAAATCCGAGCTCGGCGTCGAGCTGTAGCGCAATCTCGAAAAGCCCGGTACGGAGGCGTTCCATGGAGAAGATCGGCACGTTGGACAGGCAGGAATTCGCGGCGCTGCGTGCGCTCGCGTCGGGGGACGTTTCGTCGCAGCGCGAGCTCGCGACGGTTTGCGGAGTTTCGCTCGGCGCGGCGAACCGCGCGCTCAACTCGCTCAAGCACCAAGGCCTCGCCGAAGGGTTTGAGCCGACTGCGGCGGGTATGGAGGCGCTCGAGCCCTATCGGGTGCGCAACGCCGTCATCATGGCGGCCGGTATGTCGACCCGTTTCGCTCCCATCTCCTACGAACGTCCCAAGGGGGTTCTGCGTGTGCGCGGGGAGGTGCTCATCGAGCGCCAGATCCGCCAGCTGCGAGAGGTGGGCATCACCGACATCACCGTGGTCGTCGGCTATATGAAGGAGCAGTTCTTCTATTTGGAGGACCTCCTCGGCGTCAAGATCCGCACGAGCGAGGTCTACGCGTCGCGCAACAACCACTCGACGCTCATGGTGGTGCGCGAGCAGTTGGGCAACACGTACGTGTGCTCGTCGGACGACTACTTCACCGAGAACCCCTTCGACCTCTACGTGTACCGTTCCTACTATGCCGCCGAGTACCACGAGGGCCCGACGGAGGAGTACTGCCTGAAAGTCGGCTCCCTCAAGCGTATCGTGGGCGTGACGGTGGGCGGTGCCGACTCCTACGTGATGATGGGGCACGCCTATTTCGACCGTGCTTTCGCGCGCGAGTTCGTGCGCATCCTCGAAGCCGAGTACGACCTCCCCGAAACGGCCCCGAAGCTGTGGGAGGACCTGTTCCGGGCGCATCTGGATACGCTGACCATGGTCATGAAGCCCTACGAGTGCGGCGTTATAAACGAGTTCGACAGCCTTGAAGAGCTGAGCAGCTTCGACGGCGCCTTCATCAACAACGTGGATTGCTCCATCTTGGACAACATTTGCAGCATTCTGGGGTGCGAACGCGATTCCATCGGCGATATCTACCCCATCAAGCAGGGGCTCACGAACCTGTCGTTCCATTTCTCATGCGATGGCGCCGAGTACGTCTACCGCCATCCCGGAGCCGGAACCGACGAGATCATCACGCGTGCGAGCGAGTCGTTCTCGCAAAAGATCGCGTTCGATCTAGGGCTCGACGACACGTTCGTGCACGAGGACCCGGTCGAGGG
>CAUVMU010000156.1:0-4625 GCA_963552775.1 uncultured Eggerthellaceae bacterium
TGCGTGCCGCAAAACCCGTTGTCGTTGCAGAGATTCGTCATGGCTTTATTGCGTCCTAGGACCTCTCGACCAGCGAGGGGAGGTCGGCCTTCGATTGGATGCCGGTCTTGCGGTACACGCCGGTCAGATGGTACGAAACGGTGCTCGGCGAAATGGCGAGCCGTTCGGCGATCTGCGCGATGGAGAGGTTGCGCATGGCGAGCGCAGCCACGTCGCGTTCGCGTCCGGTCAGGTCGTATGCCCCGAGCGTTTCGTCGATGCGTACGGCGGTGAGGTCTTCCAACTGCATGTTCATAAGCTCGCCTGTGCGGGCCTCCTCGTTCGAAATATGGCTAGCCTGCCGCGTGTTCTGCGCGAGCGACACGATGCCGAGGAACGCGACGGCGATAAGAACGGGCGGCGTGATGGTTGCCAAGGTGAACCCCAGTGTGCGCTTGGCGAACATGCCCAGCGCGATGGCCCAGGGAACCCCTCCTGCGATTATACCGACTGCCGCGACGCGAACCGACACGAAAGCTCGGCTATCGGTGAAGCGCGAGAATATGATGATGGACATGAGTAAAAGGTCGCTCGCCGACAGTACGAGCGTGACGAACAGCCATCTCCACGTGTCGTTGTCGACGGAGAGCAGCGCAGTCCCCGCAGTGCACATTCCGAGGAACAGTGCCGTGAACGGCGAGACGACCGCGTGGATGCGCGCGGAATCCGTACTCGCGGCGCGGATAAACATCATACTTGCGAGCAGGGCCGATAATGCGAAACGCGCTTCGTCGATGGTCGCGATGTCGAGCACGTACGGATTGAACGCGAAGCCGTTGAAAAACGAGCCTATCAAGCTCGCTGCGCAGACGGTCACGATGAGCGAAAGCTCGGCGAACCCCAGAGGCGCATGCCATCTGCGCTCGTTTTCGCAGATGGATTGCATGAGCACGCGGTCTCGGTCGCGGTTGTCCTGCGCGCCCTCGAGGCTGCCGATAAGCGCGCTCGCAACGGGAAACGCGAAGTGGATGCACAGCGACATCGTGGTATAGGCTGCCAGATTGCCGCGCAGTCCCAGCGCACTGCCCGTCAGCGCCACAAGCAGTTCGACCGAGCAGGCGACGACCGTGCCGGCGCTGACCGCGAGCACCGCATTCCGCTTTGAGTCGCATAGGATGCGCTCGACCCAGCACAGCAGGAAGGCGAACACGGCGCTCAGATGGGTGCTCAGGCATACGGCCCGAACGGCCGGATGCACGATCAGGACGAACACGTATCCGGATCCCGCTGCCGCAATCGCTGCGACCCACAGGGCGCGTCGCGTTCCCATGATGCGGGCGAGCGGGCGGACGCAGGCCACAACAGCGAGGACGAGCGCGCATGTGCCGCAGGCGAGGGGCGCGAAGGCTTCGGCGTAGCGGGAATTGAGCATGAACACGTGGGGCGCGGCGAACGCGAGCGCAAGCGACAGACCGAACCCGAGCACGCTTCGCACGGACCGATCGGACGAGTTAATGAAGACTTTGTGAATCGCCCCCATCGTTTTCGGTGCTTCCTTTCATTTTTTCTTCCGAAAAGCGCCTGCTCAAACGACCCTCGAACTAATTTCTAGGTTGCAGTTTTCTTGAAAGGCCCTATTCTCATTATAGGAGAATTATAGGAAACCGAGTAGAAGAGCGAAGGCATGAAGAACTATAACCGCGCTTCGCATGGTATTGCAACCACGAGCTTCAGGTGATCGCCCTATGAGCCATCCGCGCCCGACGAACGAACTGGATCGCCCGCCGTACGCACAATCTGCTCGCGCGACGAGGCGGAAGGCCGCCCTGTGCGCCCGAACGTTCGTCGCGCTCGTTCTCGCGGTTTCCCTGCTTCCTCTCGATGTTTCATCCGTGAGCGCCTACGGTTCGAGCGAACTGGCCGCGATTGCGTCCGGCCAGGAGATCTTCGCCGCGTCCGGTGCGGACGCTCCCGTCGACCCCGCGCCCGATGCGGGAGCGTCGGCCGACCCCGCCGCGCCCGCGCCTGATCCCGGTCTGACCGCACCCGCGCCCGCTGCCCCCGATCCCGCCGCGCCAACCGACCCCGTCGACCCCGCCGCGCCCGACCCGACGGCCCCGACAGGTCCTGCCGATCCGACAGCTCCCGCGCCCGGCAACCCCATCCTGCTCGATACCCCTGGTCCGACGCCTGAGCCCGATGCGCAGGCTCCCGCGATCACCACGCCGAACGACGACCCGCTGCCCCCGGCTACGGTGGGGAAGGACTACTGGAATATCGAGGGCGGCAAGCCGCTCGTGAAGTTCGAGGCCACCGGCACGCCGGCCCCGCTGTTCAAGCTGAAGGACCGCCCCGCTGCGCCTGGGAACGAATCGGGTCCCGACCTCGCCAAGCGCGAGGAGGACGAGTTCGGCGACGTGTACTGGACCGGTGCGGGCCTGCCCGACGGGCTCATGCTCAACGAGTCCACTGGCGAGGTCACGGGTGAGCCCTCTGCGGGCCAGGCCGATTACGAGTGCGAGCATACCTTCACGGTGGTGGCCTCGAACGGCACCGCTCCCGATAGCGAGCGCGCGTTTCGCATGACGGTCGTCGACGAGTCGAAGAAGATCATCGTCGAGTACGTGAGCGTGCCCGCGGTGACGGGCGTGTCGCAGTCGACCGCCGTGCGCCGGCTCGCGCGCGCAGGCCTTGTCGCGAACGTGGTCCGCCAGGTCTCCGAAGAGCCGGCGGGCGAGGTCATCGGGCAGGACCCGCCCTTCGGCGCGCAGGTGGAGAAAGGCTCGGCCGTCACGCTCATCGTCTCATCGGGTCCTGAAGGGCCCGAGGCTCCTGCCCAGGTCGTCTCGCTCGACCTGTACGCGTACCTGACGGATGCTGCGGGCTCCTTCATCGCGCGCATGGGCGAAAACGGCCGCGAGTGGAGCGAGGGCGCCTGGTGGGTTCCGGTGAGCCTTTCCGAGAAGGGCCAGCGAATCCGGCTGTGCGCCGCCGTGCAGATGGACGACGGCAGGGCCTATTACCAGAACGAGGGCGACTGGCCGGGCGAGGTGTCGCTGCGTTGGGAGACCTCGAACCCTGAGGTCGTCGTCGTGACGAGCACCGGCGTGGTCGTGGCGACCGGCGACGGTCAGGCAACCGTTACGGCCGTTGCCCCGAACGGCAAAACATCGAGCATCAAGCTGCGGGTGGTGGGGCAGTCGAGCCGCTTCCCGGTGGAAGTGCAGGTCATCGACTCGTTCGGCTCTGCGTATTTCGACGAGCGCATAACGTTCTCCAAGCTGGACTCCTCGTGGGTGCAGCTGTTCGCGCGCGTGGTGTTCAACGACCTGTCCACGGTGAGCAACTGCCCTGCGGCTGAGGATTACGACCCCGGTAACGAGACGATCAAGACCCTCAGCTGGTCCACGTCGAACACCGACAAGGCGTACATCAACGCGTCGACCGGTCTTCTCGTCCCGCGCAGTTTCGGGACGCTGAAAGTGTATGCCCAGGTGAGCGGTGGTGATCCGCTGTTCAACAACGGTATCGTGAGCGGGTACGTGTGGACGGTCATCGATTCGGGCGACTACCGACGGTACGACCCGAGCAGTTCCTTGAACGTGCGCGTCGTGTACCAGGAGGACGAGGACTTCACGGCGACGGAGCGCGTTTTCTCCGTTGACGAGCTGCGCGCGGTGGAGAGCGCGTATGCGACCTACACGTTCACGTCGGATACGGGCTACGTGACCTCGAGCGCCTGCGGCATCTACCTGAACACGCTGTTCGGGCTTGTAGAAGCGGATGTCGACGACGTGTACGGTATCCGTCTGGCCGCGAACGACGGGGTGAACCCGGGGCTTATCACGGGGAGCTTCCTGTTCCAGCCACGCTACTATCTTCCCAATATCGAGTTCGGCGGCAACACGGTCGGCGCGCGCCTCGTGTATCCGATGCTTGCGTACGAGAATAACTGGCGCGACAGTGCGAAGAACTCCACCGACTCGAGAGAGGACTACAGCACGCTCGACGGGGCGACGTGCTTCCAGCTGATGTTCGGGTCAGTGGGCATGGCCGATGGCACGAAGTCCAAGTCGCTCAAGTGGGTGAACTCGATCACGATCATTCTCAAGGGAGCTCCTCCCGCCTCGCCGAAGGACACCCCCGATTCCGGCGGCGGTGGACTTTCGGGCGAGAGCGGCCTCGCGGGGGACGGCCTCGGTTCGGGAACGGCCGAGGGTGCCGGCACGGCGAGCACGGCGCTTGGACAGATGTCATCTCAGGTCTCCGGCGGGTCGAGCCCGGCCGGCATGGCCGGCAACGCGAACGGGGCCTCCTCGCACGTGTACCAAATGATCAGCAACGCCGAGACGCAGTTGCAGTTGGAGGACTGGTCGAATCCCTACGCGCGCTGGGCCGCACCGCTGGCGGGGCTTTGCGCGGCGCTCGGCGGTCTGAAGATGTTCGTGTGGTATCGCCGCCAACGCAACAGGCCGCTCTGGTCGGATGCCGCGACATAGCGGGCGCTCTTTTGCCACCGCCCGGGGACGACCCTCCGACCGTGGGCGACGACACAGGCCGAACGCCGCGAACACCACGAGACGAGCGACGACCCCCCGACCGTGGGCGGCGACATCCCGACCGTGGGCGACGACCGCAGATGGTGT
>CAUVMU010000157.1:0-4624 GCA_963552775.1 uncultured Eggerthellaceae bacterium
TCCGCAAGTGGCGCAAGCCCGAGCCGTACAAGGGCAAGGGCATCCGCTACGAGGGTGAGTACGTCCGCCGCAAGCTCGGCAAGGCCGCCAAGAGCGACTAAGGCCGCGCCGACTGAATCCGGTTTGAGATCGAAGGGATAACCATGAACACGAATTTGAAGAAACGGCAGTCCGGCCTCGCCCGTCGCCATCGCCGCGTGCGCGGCAAGGTCTCCGGAACCCCCGCCCGCCCGCGCCTGTGTGTGACGCGCAGCAACAGCAACATCTACGTCCAGGTCGTCGATGACGTCGCCCATAGGACCATCTGCGGCGTCTCGACGCTCGGTCCCGAGTTCGCGGCCACGGGCAAGAAGGGTTCCACCGTCGAAGGCGCGGCTGTTCTGGGCCAGATTATCGGCAAGAAAGCGCAGGAATCCGGCGTTACGGAAGTTGTTTTCGACCGTGGCGGCCACCTGTACCACGGACGCGTCAAGGCTGTCGCCGAGGGCGCCCGTGAAGCAGGACTGAAATTCTAGAAGGGGTTGGCTATGGCTCGTAAACAGCAGCAGGAAGCAGGAGTTCCCGAACTCCAGGAGCGCGTGGTTTCCATCAACCGCGTCTCCAAGGTCGTCAAGGGCGGCCGTCGCATGGCCCTGACCGCGCTCGTCGTCGTCGGCGACGGGAACGGCCGCGTGGGCATCGGCTTGGGCAAGTCCAAGGAAGTCCCCACCGCCATCTCCAAGGGCGTCGAGGACGCGAAGAAGAACATGTTCGCCGTTCCCCTGACCGATTCCAAGACCGTCCCGCACGAGATCATCGGCGAGTTCGGCGCGGGTCGCGTGCTCATCCGCCCGGCCCTGCCCGGTACCGGTGTTATGGCCGGCGGTGCGGTGCGCGCGGTCATGGAGCTTGCGGGCATCACCGACGTCATCACGAAGTCGCTCGGGTGCAGCAACTCCATGAACATCGTCAAGGCAGCCGCCGAGGGTCTCAAGAACATGGAGAGCCCTGAGCAGGTCGCTGCGCGTCGCGATTTGACCGTCGACCAGATGTTCGGTCGTAAGGGGGTTAAATAATGGCTAATGCGAAGAAGACGCTGCGCCTCACCCAGGTGAAGAGCTCTATCGGCCGCAAGGCCTACCAGGGCAAGACGCTCAAGGCCTTAGGCCTCGGCCGCATCGGCAAGACGGTCGACCAGGTCGACAACGAGTCTGTCCGCGGCATGATCTTCAAGGTCAAGCACCTCATCACCGTCGAGGAGCTGTAAGGTTTCGACGGGGCTCGCCTCATGCGGGGTGCGCTCCGTCCTCTTTCGGGGCGATTCGCCAAGATGTTAACATCGTCTTACGGATTGTCCTTCTATGCGCTATAATCGAAAACCGCCGCTATGCGGCTTTGCGCACTATGGAAGTTTGCTGGCGGCGAGCTGTCAGCGCGAACCGGAAGGTTCGAAGCGAAAGCAAGGAGTTTTACTATGGAATTGAAGGACCTGCGCCCTAACGAGGGCTCCCGCAAAGCCCGCACCCGCGTCGGCCGCGGTCCGGGATCGGGCAAGGGCAAGACCGCCGGTCGCGGTATGAACGGCCAGGGTTCGCGTTCGGGCGGCGTGAAGGGTAACGGCTTCGAGGGCGGTCAGACCCCCTTGGCGCGTCGTCTCCCCAAGCTTCCCGGCTTCCGCAACATCAACCGTGTGGAGTATCTGCCGGTCAACGTCAAGCGCCTTGAGGACAAGTTCGCGGCCGGCGATGTGGTCGACGGCGAATCGCTCAAGGCCAAGGGCATCATCAAGCACGCCGACGCGCTCGTCAAGGTGCTCGGTGACGGCGATCTGACCAAAGCCCTGACGGTGAAGGTCGATAAGGTTTCCGCGACGGCCAAGAGCAAGATCGAGGCTGCTGGAGGAAAGGTCGAAGAGCCGTGCTAACCGCACTAGTCGACGCATTCAAGGTACCGGAGCTTCGCAAGAAGATCCTCTTCACGCTTGCCATTCTGGCGCTGTACCGCTTCGGCGCCTATCTGCCTGTGCCGGGAATCCCGTTCCGCGAGTTCGCGGAGGCGTTCATGGCGTCTGAGGGCAGCGGTATGTCGATGACGATGCTCGACCTGTTCACCGGAGGCGCGCTTTCGCATTTCTCGGTGTTCTCGCTCGGCATCATGCCCTACATCACGGCGTCGATCATCATGCAGCTCATGCAAGGCGTCATCCCCGCAGTCGGCCGCTGGGCCAAGGACGGCGAAACAGGTCGCCGCAAAATCACGCAGGTCACGCGTTACCTTACGCTCGGTCTCGGTCTGATCAACGCGATCGGCTATTTGCTGCTGTTCCAGTCGCCGGCCTATGGCGTGGCTTTCAGCGACGCCGTTCCCGGCTGGCTTACGAGCATCGTCGTGGTGTTCACGCTCGTGGCGGGCACGGCGTTCATCATGTGGATGGGCGAGCTCATCACGCAGCGGGGTATCGGCAACGGCATGTCGCTCATCATCTTCGTGAGCATCGTGTCGCGCGTTCCCTCGGCTATTTTCTCGTCGGTGAACCTGACTGATTCCACAGGCGTGGGCCTGGCCATCACGGCGCTCATCATAGCCGTGGTGATCGTGTGCATTCCGCTCATCATCTTCGTCGAGCGTGCGCAGCGTCGCATCCCGGTGAACTACGCCAAGCGCGTTCAGGGGCGCAAGATGCTCGGCGGGCAGTCGACGTATATCCCGTTCAAGGTCAATGCGGCCGGCGTCATCCCCATCATCTTCGCCAGCTGCCTGATCTACTTCCCGGCTCAGCTGGCGGCGCTGTTCAACGTCGGTTGGCTTACGGCGGCTGCTGATGCGCTGTCCACGGGGTGGCTCAACTGGATTCTCACGCTGCTGCTCATCGTGTTCTTCGCGTACTTCTACACCTCCATGGTGTTCAATCCGGAGGAGACGGCGGACAATCTGCGCAAGCAGGGCGGCTTCATCCCGGGTATCCGTCCGGGTACGGCTACGGTCACCTACATCCGCAACGTACTGCGTCGCGTCACGTTGCCCGGCGGGCTGTTCATTGCGCTCATCGCGGTCGTGCCCTCCATCCTGTTCTACTTCACGAACAACCAGCTTATCCAGGCGTTCGGCGGCACGTCCATCCTCATCATGATCGGCGTTGCCCTCGATACCATGACCAAGGTGGAAAGCCAGCTGAAGATGCACAACTACGAGGGCTTCTTCAAATAGGGCTGCTTTCATCGGTTCCGTTGGCGCGGCTCGGTGCGAACGTACCGGGCCGCGCGTCGTTTCAAGGGGCGCGCGCATGTTCAACCTGTCCATACCGTACCTGATCTGTTCGGTGCTCAGCTTCGTGCCCGCCATCGTGCTGCACGAGGCGAGTCACGCGTTCGCGGCGTACAAGCTCGGCGACCCGACGGCGAAGGGGGAGGGGCGGCTGTCCTTCAACCCTATGCGGCATATCGACCCCTTCGGAACGGTCATCCTGCCGCTGCTGCTCATCGCCATGAACATGCCGGTGTTCGGCTACGCGAAGCCCGTTCCGTACAACCCGCGTTACTTCTCCGACCCGCGCAAAGGCGACCTCATCGTGGGGCTTGCCGGTCCGGCTGCGAACCTGGTTATGGCGCTTCTTGCGGCCGGGGTGGCGTTCGCGCTTTACATGACGCTGCCCGTGGCGTCGCTCGTGGCGCAAAACGAGCTTTTCTCGTATTTCTTTTTGCTGTTCCTGCCGCTGTTCGCGCTCATCAACCTGTACCTGATGTTCTTCAATCTGCTGCCTATCCCGCCGCTCGACGGTTCGTCGATCTTCGCGTTCTTCCTGCCGGCGAAGTATCTGCCGCAGTACTATCGGGTGCAGCAGTACGCGTTCCCGATCTTCATGATCGTGGTCATCCTGCTACCGCAGATAATAGGCGTCAATCCTTTCGGGCTCTATCTTGGAGCGACGGCCGGGTCGGTGTTCGACCTGCTGTTCCCGTACCTGTAGGCGCTTTTGGGCTCCCGCGTTTTGCGGGGATGCTCGCGGTTCAGCGTGCGGGCGCCTCGCGTTGCTCGCGGTTCAACGTGCGGCCTCGCGTTGCTCGCGCTCCTCCTTGAGCCTTTCAAGTTGGACGAGGGACACGATTTTCGTGACGATGGTGCCGTCCGAAACCACATCGCCCTCATCGTCGGTCGCGACCACGCTCCAGTATTGCGTCCGCCCCCGTTCGCTCTCGCTCGAGCGTTCGAGGGTCGCGCGGCCGTGGAGCAGGCCGTTCGTGCCGCTTTTCCTGTGACGTACGTGCACGTCGATCCCAAAGGGACGTTCGATATCGAAATCGGCGTTCTCTTCAGCGCCCGCACTCGCAAGGCTTTCGAGGAGCGCTATCGTGGCGCCTCCGTGAAGGTAGCCGAACGGTTGCAGGACTCGTTCGGTGATGGGCATGAACCCGGTTACTTCGTTTTCGCTGCGTGCGGTGAATTTTATTCCGAGGGTTTCTAGGAATCCGTTCACGATAGCCCTTCCAGTAGATTACATGCGGCGTTGAAATTGCTGCTCTTTGATTTCGTGCTCTATTGATGAATGAAGGATGTTCGAGAAGGGCTCCGATCCTGTGAGGATTCGCGAAATGCTCATGTCACGACAGCGTCGTATCATGAAAGACACGAAGCCCCCGCCGTAACT
>CAUVMU010000158.1:0-4588 GCA_963552775.1 uncultured Eggerthellaceae bacterium
GGCCTTACAGTAGACTGATCGGAGGGCGCCCGCTCATGCCCGTATGCTTGAGCGTGGGGCGCGTCGGGCTTCGCGGGAAGAAAAAGCTACCTTTTTACTCTAGACTTAATTAAATCTGATATGATAGGTTCGCCCGAAAGTAAATTTCGATGGCTTTCGCGGCTCACGGAGCGAATACAGTGCGTCTTTGTCCTTGCCGTTTATCGAGGGGTCAATCGGCATAGTGCGGCGCATATGCTCATCGGTGTTGAAAGACGAGGATGCTTTGCGGTTGACACGAGGGGATCTTACCGCGATTGCCGCGCTGTTCTTCAGCGGCTCGACGGAAGAAGAATACGCGCCGATTACCGACAGCGAGCTGTGGAGCGCCTTTGCGCATGTCGCGAATCCGCAGCCGGTTGCGTTTCTGGCCGCTTTCCCGTTGCCGCTCTCCTACGAGGACTACCGTCATTTCTTCAACCGCGTTCTCACGCCCGGCATGCCCGGCGCCGTTCTGCCCGTCGAGTCGCTTTACAAGCCCTGGCGCGAGGCCGAGCGCATTCCCATGGCGCAGAGGAAGGGCTTCTACCTGGGATCCTCGGCGCTTCACGTCATCGATTTGTGCAATCGGCTCGCTATCGAGGTCCCGCCCGCCTATACGGCCAAACCCGACCATGTGCTGCTCCTTGTCGAGTTGCTCGAATTCTTGCGAGCGCATGCGCCTGAAGAAGACGCGCGCGATTTTGCGGCCCGTCATTTCGACTGGCTCGCCGCGTACCGGGCGGAGTTCGAAGCGCGCAGGGAGACGGAGCGCGATGAGCGCATAAGAAGAGCCCTGGAGTTCTATGAAGGGATTTCATACGTATTCGATCGTCTTGCTGAGGAAGGAGGAGTCGCATAAGGGGGTACGTTGTGCCAAATGCAGTTTTCGATATCAGGGGAGGGGAAGGATTCTAGCTGTGGGAACATGCGATCTTACCAGAAGGGGGTTTCTTCGGACCTCGGTTGCAAGCGCGATGCTTGCAAGCGCCGGTGCGGCTGGCTATTCCTCATGGTGGGCCAAGGCCGCCCATGCTGAAGAGGCGCCCAAGAAGACCAAGGTGCCGACGGAGTGCAACGGTTGTTCGAACAAGTGCGGTATCTGGGTGCACACCGAAAACGGGGTTATTTCAACCGTCGAGGGCATGAAGGAGCATCCGTACTCGAAGGGAACCGTATGCGCGCGCGGGCACGGGTTCGCGCAGTTCGTGTACTCGGACGAACGTTTGACGCAGCCGATGAAGCGCATGGACGATGGGGAGTACGAGCCCATCAGCTGGGACCAGGCCATTGCGGAAATCGGCGAGAAGATGAAGAGCATCATCGACGACGACCCGATGAAACTGGCGCTCATCCACGACCCGAGGCCTAACGGCAAGTACTACGGCAGTCGTTTCATGCAGGCCATCGGCTCTTCCAACGTGTACACCCATAACGCTGCCTGCAATACGTCCCAAATCGCGGGCTTCAGAGACGTTGTCGGAGGCAGGTTCTCCGCCGATGTCGGTAACGCGAAGGCGATTATGTTCATCGGCCGCAGCTATGCCGACGGCATCCGTCCTTCTGCGGTGAACAACCTCGCGAACCTGGCGCTCAAGGGCGAGGCGAAGATCATCATGGTCGACCCGCGCTACAACAACTCCTGTCCGTTCGCAACGCAGTGGGTGCCCATCGTTCCCGGTACCGACCTGGCGCTCGTGCTCGGGATGAGCAACGTGCTCGTGGCCGAGGAGCTCTACGACAAAGAGTTCGTCGAGAAGCACACCATGGGCTTCGAGGACTATGCGAAGGAGCTCGAGCAGTTCACACCCGAGTGGGCGTCGAAAAAATGCGGCGTAGAGGCCGAGGTTATCAAACAGCTTGCTCACGATCTTGCCGCAGCCGCTCCTGCGGCGGTCATCGAGCCCTCATGGCGCGCCGCGTTCGGTTGCTCGTACGTGAACAGCTACGAGTGCGCCCGCGCCGTCGCCGCGTTCAATGCGCTGCTCGGTTCGTGGGGCCAGAAGGGCGGGGCCCTCATCACCGGGTCTCCCAAGCTGGGGTCCCTGGACGAGGCCAAGTTCCCCAAGGTTCCCAAGGTCACGGCAAAGCGCGTGGGCGACAAAGAGTACCCGTTGACCCCGAGCGGGAACGGACCGACGCCCGCCGTGGTAGAGGCGGCCCTCGACGGCAGGCTCAGAGGGGTCATCTTCTACCAGAGCAACGGGGCCAAGGGCTATGCCGATCCCAAGAAGTGGAAGGAAGCGCTCGCAAAACTCGACCTGGTCGTCTCCATCGAGGTTCAGATGAGCGAGACGGCTTTGCTATCCGATTACGTGCTTCCCGAGTGCACCTCGTTCGAGCGCGACGAGGTTCCCACTTTGCTGGGAGGCAAGGGCTGGGCGGTGGTCACGCGCGTGAAAGCGGTGGAGAAGGTCCATCCCGAAACCAAGACGGGCGACGAGATCTTCAGGCTGTTCGCACAGGCCGTAGGCGTTGAGAGATACTTCCCATTCACCAACGCCGAGCTCATCGAGGCCCAGCTTGCCAGCATCGACGTGACCATGGACCAGCTCATGGAAAGCGGCACGGTCAAGCTCGAGGGCTCCACCTTCGAATACGGCAAAGTGCCGAAGTTCAAGACGGACTCCGGCAAGCTGCAGTTCCGCTATGACGCGCTCGCCGACGTCGACCGCAAGCCCGTTATCACGTGGATCGATCGCGCGGTGTACCCGAAGGAGGGCGAGTTCTTCTTCGTCGGCGGCAAGCAGTCCATCCACGCCCATACCATGTCGTCCAATATCCCCTCGCTCATGGACGTATCGAAGAAGTACCACCTCGAGCGCCTGTGGATCAGCGCCGAGGACGCTGCGGCATTGGGTGTCAAGGAGGGCGATACGGTCGAGGTGTCCAATGAGGAGCACACCGCCCGGGTTGCCGCCCACGTGACCGAGCGCCTGCGTCCGGGTGTGGTGTACACGCCGACGCATTACGGCGGGACGTCTCCCTATCTGTCGCATTCGTTCGAATACGGCATCGGTATGCCCGAGTTCGTGCCTTTCAGGATAGAGCCCGGCGTCGGGTCGAGCATCACGCAGGAAGTCGCGGTGAGCGTTAAGAAGGTGAGTGCATAATGGCAAGATATGCGATGTTGATCGATACGCGCCGCTGCGTCGGCTGTTATGCGTGCCGGATCGCGTGCCAGATGCGCAACGGGCTGCAGGATGCCGAGGGGTTCGTGCGCTTCGAGCATTACGAAGGCGGAACGTACCCCAATCCTACGTCGTCGATCGTTCCAGTGCAGTGCATGCACTGCGCCGATGCCCCGTGCGAGAAGGTCTGCCCCACTGGCGCGACCTACATCACGGATTCAGGCGTCGTCCTGGTCGATGAGGAAAAATGCATCGACTGCAAGTACTGCGTCGCTGCCTGCCCGTACGATGTGCGCACTCCCATTCAGGGAGCGGCGCCCTATGTCGACAAATGCCGCTTTTGCTTCGATGGGGCGAAGGGAGCGCCCGATTCGCCTTCATGCGCGAATACTTGCATCACGAGGTGCCGCACGTTCGGCGACGTGGGCGATCCCGAGTCCGACATTTCCAAGGCGCTCGCCGAGCTCGATCCGTCGACGGTGATCGGCGACCCGGACAAGACGGGAATCCTGTATGTCGGATACCCCGGCTCGACGGGGGACAGGACGGCCGACGGGCTCGTTGACGCTCTGGGAGTCATGAAGCCCTTGACCGCCGTCGCTGCGGTCGCGGTCGTGGCGGGTCTGGGCGTTTCGTTGGCGTCCGGTGCGGGCTTCAAGCATGAGAAGATGCGCTACGACGAAAAGGCCCACGACATCATCAGTGCTGATACGGGTCAGGTTGTGCGCCATATCGACAAAGAGGCAGGTGAACGGTAATGACAGAAGCGACTGCTATCTCCGAGGCGCGTACCGATGTGCAGGCTTCTCCCGAACGGTACATCCAACGGCATTCGCTGCTTGCCCGCTTCACGCACGGCGTCGTTGTGTTCAGCTGCGTCTGGTTGGCGATATCGGGGTTGTTCGTTTTCGTTCCGGCTTTGTCGACTGCGGTGGGCAACGACGTTATCCGGTTCCTGCGCATGAGCCATCGCGTCATAGGAGTCGTGTTCGTCGTTGCGCCCCTGCTCGCGGCGTTGTTCTCGCCTAAGGGCGCAGGGCGCTTTTTCAGGAAGTACTTCACGTCGTGGACGTCGGAGGATGGCGAGTTCGTGAGGAAGTTCGTTCCGTACATGCTCGCGCCCAAAAAGGTGCACATGCCCGATCAGGACGAGGTGAAATCCGGGC
This sequence comes from uncultured Eggerthellaceae bacterium, assembly GCA_963552775.1. Classification (GTDB taxonomy): domain Bacteria; phylum Actinomycetota; class Coriobacteriia; order Coriobacteriales; family Eggerthellaceae; genus CAUVMU01. The sequence continues at coordinate 4,316 of CAUVMU010000158.1, forward strand.
AGCGCATAGCTGACATGGTTATTGTGATCAGCAGCATCATGATGGTCGTTTCGGGGCTCGTGCTGTGGCTAGGCGTCGATTTTGCCGTAGCCGATGCGGACATGCTGCTCGCCATGCGCTTCGTCCACGACCTGTTCTTCCTGGTGCTGATCGTGTTCGTGATCGCTCACTTCTATTTGGGAGCGGGCGTTTTCCAGCCGTATCGGGGCATGGTGCGGCTTATGTTCGGCGACGGACGGGTCTCCGAATCGGACGCCCTGTACCACTGGGGTT
>CAUVMU010000159.1:0-4577 GCA_963552775.1 uncultured Eggerthellaceae bacterium
CTTCGGGCGCGGTCGTCGTGCTCTAACGGTGCCGCGCGAGGAAGAACAGCGCGAGCGTGCCCGGCCCGGAATGAGCCCCGATCACAGGATCGATGAAGTTGATGCGCACGTCGGTGGCGCCGAAGCGCTCTACGATGAGGTCGCGCAGGTGCTCCGCGTCCTCGAGGCAGTCTCCGTGCGTGATGAAGATCGTCTGGTCGGCCACGGCGGGCTCGGCGGTTTCCTCCATATGGTCGAGCAGCGCGGTGATCGACTTCTTGCGGCCGCGCACCTTCTCGCGCGGGATGAGGCGCCCTTCGTCGTCGACGTGGAGCACGGGCTTGATCTTGAGCATCGTGCCCGCCCAGGCGCTCGTGCGGGAAACGCGTCCGCCGCGGAACAAGAACATGAGATCGTCCACGGTGAACCAGTGTGCAAGCTTGAGTTTGTTCGCCTCGACCCAGTCGCGCACCTCTTCAAGCGATGCGCCGTTCGTCGCCATGACTGCAGCGTGGTAGACGAGCAGCCCCTCGCCACCGGATGCCGCGAGCGTGTCGACCGATGCCAGCGTACGGTCGGGGAATTCGGACTGCAGGCTCTTTATGAGCAGGTCGAGCGCTTCGTAGGTACCCGACAGACCCGAAGAGAACCCGAGGTATAAAACGTCGCGACCCTGTTCGAGCAGGCCGCGTAGAAGCTTTTCGGAATCGGCGAGGTTCGGCAGCGAGGTCGTGATGACCTTCCCTTCGCGCATCATGGTGTAGAAGCGCTGCAGGTCGCTTTTCTCGCCTTTGAGGTAGCTTTGGTGCTGCACGCCGTCGACCATGAACGAGAGCGGCAGGATATAGAGGCCGAATTCGTCGATGGTGCTGTCGGTGAGGTTGGAACTGGTATCGGTCACAATCTCGAATCGCATAGGTCTCCCTTCTCGGCGGCACGCGTGCCCGCATGGCTTCGAGCGAGCCTTAGGGCCTGCGTTTGCGCATTTGCGCTGCTGTGTCGCAATTTTGGAATAAGCGGCGGAAAAGCGCTATACCTCCTATTATGGCATATACTAACGAAGTTTGAAGGCGGCATGCCCTGCATGCCGCGCGCACGTCGATGCAAGGAAGGCGACCAGTGGCCAACACGTACAAGAACACGATGAACCTCCCTCGGACCGATTTCGCCATGAAGGCGAACCTGGCCCAGAACGAGCCGAAGCGCTTGGAGAAGTGGAACGAGCAGCGGCTGTACTGGAAGGTGCTCGAGAAGAACCGGGACGGCGAGCCCTTCGTGCTCCACGACGGTCCCCCGTACGCTAACGGCCCCATCCACATCGGACACGCCTTTAACAAGATCCTCAAGGACTTCGTCATCAAAAGCCGTGCGCAGCGGGGCTACTACACGCCCTATATCCCCGGATGGGACTGCCACGGCCAGCCTATCGAGCACATGGTCGAGCAGAAGCTCGGTCCCGAGAAAATGGCCGCCATCGACCAGCCCACGTTGCGGCGTTTGTGCCGCGAATGGGCGGAGAAGTACGTCGGAATCCAGCGGGAGGACTTCAAACGTCTCGGTGTGAACGCCGACTGGGAGCATCCCTACCTCACGTTCACGCCGAACTACGAGTCCGGCAACGTCGAGGTTTTCAAGAAGATGTACCTCGACGGAGCGGTTTACCGAGGCCGCAAGCCCATCCACTGGTGCAAGCACTGCCGCACGGCGCTCGCCGAGGCCGAGATTGAGTACGGCAACGAGACGTCGCCTTCTATCTACGTGCGTTTCAAGCTCGACGCCATGCCCGGTCTGTTCGAGGCCGCCGGTGCCGCGGGCGATGCGTTCATCCTCATCTGGACCACGACGCCTTGGACCTTGCCCGCCAACACGGCGGTGAGCGTGGCCCCCGAGGCCGACTACGTCATGGTGCGCGCCGACGGCGCGAACATGATCATGGCGCGCGCGCTCGTCGAGAAGGTCGCTGGAATCGTGGGCTGGGAATCCTACGACCTCGTCACCGGGGCCGACGGCGAGCCCGTCTCGCTCAAGGGCAAGGTCCTGACGGGCCTGACCTATACCTGCCCCATACGCCAGGACATCAAGGGCAAGGTCATCTACGGCGACCACGTCACGCTCGACGACGGTACGGGCTGCGTCCACACCGCTCCCGGCCACGGCCAGGACGACTACCTCGTGGCGTTGGCCTTCGACATCCCGATGCTCATGCCCGTCGACGACAACGGCCGTTTCACGGAGGAGGGCGGCCCGTTCGCAGGACTCGACATCGAGGAGGCGAACCCGCTCATCATCGAGTGGCTGCGCGAGCGCGGTACCCTCGCTGGAGCGCTCGACATCGACCACAGCTACCCGCACTGCTGGCGCTGCCACAACCCCGTCATCTTCCGCGCCACCGACCAGTGGTTCGTCTCCATGGACGCTACCGGTTTGCGCGCTCGCGCGCTCGACGCGATCGACAATCAGGTGAAATGGGTGCCGGAGTGGGCGGAGAACCGCATCGGGTCCATGGTTGCCGACCGTCCCGACTGGTGCATCTCGCGCCAGCGTTCGTGGGGCGTGCCGATTCCGGTGTTCAAGTGCGCCCGCTGCGGCGAGACCGTCGCCACGGCCGAGACGTTCGACGCGGTGATCGACCTGTTCGAACGCGAGGGGTCCGACGCGTGGTTCACGCGCGAGCCGAGCGAGTACCTGCCCGCGGGGACGAAGTGCCCGGCGTGCGACTGCACCGAGGTCGTTCCCGAGAAGGACATTCTCGACGTGTGGTGGGAAAGCGGCGTTTCGCATACGAGCGTGTGCCGCCATCGCGCCGACGAGGGGTTGCGCTTTCCGGCCGACATGTACCTTGAAGGCTCGGACCAGCATCGCGGTTGGTTCCAGTCGTCGCTGCTCACGAGTGTGGGCGCCTACGGGGTGCCGCCGTACGAATCGGTCATGCACTGCGGCTTCACGGTCGACGCCAACGGCGAGAAGATGTCGAAGTCCAAGGGCAACGGCATCGATCCGGCTGAGGTGACCTCGACGTTCGGGGCCGACGTGCTGCGCCTGTGGGTGGCGAGCGTCGATTACTCCCAGGATGTGCGCGTTTCGAACGACATTCTCGAGCAGGTCGCGGGCACGTACCGGCGCTTCCGCAACACCTTCCGCTTCCTTTTGGCCAACGTCGACGACTTCGATGACGCGACGGACGCCGTGACCTCATGGGATGCGCTGGCGCCCCTCGACCGCTGGATGCTCGTGCGGACGCGCGACCTTCTGCGCGATGTCGAGCGTGCTTTCGACGAGTACCGTTTCCATGCCGTGTACCGCGCGGTCTACGATTTTGTCGTGGGCGATCTTTCGGCCGTGTACATGGAGGCCGCCAAGGACCGCTTGTATTCCGAGGCGCCCGACTCCCCGTTGCGCCGCAGCGCCCAGACCGTGCTCATGAACGTGCTCGAAGTGCTCGTGCGCGTGCTGTCGCCGATTCTGTCGTTCACGACCGATGAGGTGTGGGAGAACTACCCGCGCGCGCTCGCCGAGCGGGAGGGCCGTCCGGAGAGCGTACAGCTCTCCGGCTGGCCCGCCGAGACCGGTTTCGTGCCGCAGATCCCTGCGGGCGCCGCCGAGGGCACGCTCGAAGCGTTCGGGACGGTGCTCGAGGTTCGCGAGGTCGTCATGAAGGCCCTCGAGGCTGCGCGCAACGCGAAGGAGATCAGCAAGAGCCAGGAGGCCGCCGTTATCGTGGCCGCTCCGCGCTCCGTCCTCGACGTGCTCGAAGGTTTTGACGGCGCGCTGTACGAGGAGCTGTTCATCGTCTCGGACGTGCGCTTCGAGCAGGCCGAGGAGGTTTCCGCGCGCATCGAGCCCGCCAAGGGCGAGAAGTGCCCGCGCTGCTGGAACTACCGCACGCTCGGGGGCAACGCCGCCCATCCGCACGTGTGCGAACGCTGCGGGAACGTGCTCGATGCGCTCGGCTTCGACGACGCAGGTGCAAAGGCATAGGGGATGTCCATGACCGACAGTTCTGCCGACCCGGTCGCGAGCACGCGTTTCGCGGCGCTGTCCTCGGCGCGCGGCAGGCTTGCGGTGTTCGTGGTCGTCACGCTCGCATGGATCGCGCTCGACTTTGCAACGAAGACGCAGGTAGCCCATTACCGTGTCGGAGAGCTCATCGCGGGCCCGATCGCAGGGTCGCTCAACATCCGGCTCGTGCACAACACGGGCGCGGCGTGGGGCATCTTCTCGGGCTCGACGTTCGCGCTCGGGCTGTTCTCGCTCGCTATCTGCGCCGTGCTTGTGGCGTACTTCCTGTTCTCGCTCGACCGCACGAGCCTGCTCGAGACGGCGGGCCTCGCGCTTATCGTCGGCGGCGGCGCAGGCAACGCGATCGACCGCTTCGCGCAGGGCTACGTCGTGGACTTCCTCGAGGTCACGTTCATCGAATTTCCGGTGTTCAACGTTGCCGATATAGGGGTGACCTGCGGGTTCGTTCTGCTCGCCCTCGGCATGATCAGGGCGTTTCGCGCTGCGGGCAACAGGTCGGACGATGGCGGGGAGGACGCATGAGCGCATCGCGTTTCTACCGCGTTTCGGCGGCGGATGCCGGCATGCGCATCGACGCC
>CAUVMU010000160.1:0-4574 GCA_963552775.1 uncultured Eggerthellaceae bacterium
AAGGCGATGGGGAGGAAGGCGAATCTTCCAGCACATCGCCCGAATCCTCTCAGAGCTCCGTCGACCCGGTGGTTATCATCGTCCAGCTCGAAGAGGGTTCCTCGACCGCTCCGAACGGTCTGATGTCCCTGTTCGGCCTGCAGACGTCGACGCGCGACGCGGTCAAGCGCGGCATTTTGCAGCTTGCCGACGAGCAGGGCGTTTCCGCGAACGTTCCCGCTGCGACGCCACGTCTCTTTGACGGACTCGCGGCCCTCATGAGCTCCGAAGATGCATCCGATAGCAATCTTGTGGAATACAGCCACGCCATCGAGGGCTTCACCATCGAGGCCCCCGCCTCCCTGCTCTCCTCCATCCGCGCGCTCGATGGGGTGAAGAACGCCTTTGTCGAGCAGCGGCATCGGGTGGAGCCTCAGGATTCGGAGGCGAGCCTCGACGTTTTGGGTAACGCCGTGAACAATGCCGCCGCGCTGCACATGTCCGGCGCCGACAGCATTGCCGAGAAGGGTGACGGCATGCTCGTGGCCGTCATCGACACCGGAGTCGAAACGTCGCATCAGGCCTTCAAGGGAAGCCTCGAGGGCGTCTCCGTCAAATACGGGAAAGACGCGCTGCTCGACAAGGAGGCCGACATGACGGCCGGGGGAAGGGACGCTGCGTATGTGAGCGACAAGATTCCCTTCTCCTACGACTATGCCGACAAAGATTCAAACGCGACTCCTTCGAACGCGAGCCTCGACCACGGAACGCACGTGGCCGGCATCGCGGTGGCCAATGCGGGGGAGACTGCCGGCACAGCCCCGCATGCCCAGCTTGCAGCCATGAAAGTCGCGACCGACGGGGAAGGCGCCATTCCCGATTCGGCCATTCTCTCCGCACTCGACGATTCAGCGGTGCTCGAACCCGACGTCGTGAACATGTCGCTTGGATCGAACGGCGGTTTCTCGGCGGCCGCTTCGAGCACGTTCAACGACGCCTTCGAAACGCTGCGCGCCCAGGGAACGGTGCTCAGCGTGTCCGAGGGCAACTCGTACTCATCCGCCGCGCAGAACGACTACGGCGTGGGCCTGCCCGCCGTGACGAACCCCGATAGCGGTATCGCCTCGAACCCCAGTACGCTGCTCGGGGCTTTCTCGGTGGCCAGCGCCAACAACTCGATCGGCAGGTACTACGTGAGCCTGACCGATGGTACGAAGATTCCCTATGTGCAGGGAGAGATGTTCGCCGGCTCGACGGGGAAGAAGTTCGATGCAGTGCTGAACGGGGCGTACGCGTGCGTGGACTGCAAGTTCGCCCTGTCTGCGGACATCGACGAGGTGAAAGCCTCCCACCCGGACGGGCTTGCGGGCAAGATCGCCGAGTTCAGGGACGGCACGGTCGACGTAGGCGGCAATGCGTACAAGACCGCTGCGCGCGTGAACGCCGTCGCCGCGCTCGGCCCGGCGGGCATCGTCATCATCTGCCAGGACGAGGGAGAGGCGCGCCCTCTCATCGTGGGCCTCGACGCGACCATGCCCTCCATCTGCATCAGCAAGGCCGACGGCGACAAGCTGCTCGCCGCATCCGACAAGACGCTGCGCGTCGAGAAGGACACCGTGCTTCCCACGGCGGCGAACTACGAGGTGACCGACTTCTCCAGCTGGGGACCTACGCCCGACCTCTCCCTGAAACCCGAGGTCACGGCTCCGGGTGGTAACATCTACTCGTCCGTGCTCGGTGGCGGCTACGGCTTGAAGTCGGGCACGTCGATGGCTGCGCCCTACATCGCCGGCCTGGTGGCGTCGCTCAACCAGTACCTGGCAGCCGATTCGAAATATCGCGATATAACCGGCCAGGACCGCACCGATCTTGCCGCGCAGCTCATGATGAGCACGGCGGTCCCGGTGAAGTACGGCGACACGGACGCGTACTACTCGCCGCGCCAGCAGGGCGCCGGGCTTGCGAACATCGCCGCCGCGGAGAAGACCGACGTGTATTTGACGGTCGACAGCGCGCACGAGAAGCGCCCCAAGGCCGAACTCGGCGAGAGCGTTGCGGGTACGTGGAGCTTCGACGTGACGCTTCACAACGTGGGCGCTTCGCCCCAGTCCTACACCCCTGACACGGCGGCCCTTTCCGACAAAATCGCCGATGGGAAGTTCGCACAGGTTCCGGTGAACTACACGGGCAAGGGCATCGACGTCGCCTACGCGGGCGACTACGACGCGGCCGCTCGGACCATCACCGTGAACCCGGGCTCGACCGCAAAGCTCACGGTGACCATTACCTGCGAACAGGCTTTCAAAGACGCCGTTGCGACAGCCGTCAACGGGACGTTCGTCGACGGGTTCACGTTCCTCGAGTCCACGGGCGATGCCCCTCGGCTTTCCGTTCCGTTCCTGGGATTCTACGGCACGTGGAGCCAGGCCCCCGTGTTCGACAGCATTCTGAACTCCGGTGATGCCGCTATGTACGCAACGCGGTTCGTTATCGGCGAAACCGGAACGCCGTTCGGCATCAACCCCTTCGACGCCAAGGCCCGCGCGAAAATCGAGAAATCGGACTACAGCGCCGTCGACATGGGCCGCATCGTCGTCTCTAACCAGAGCATCGGCGCCGGTGCCGGTCGTCCCGCCTCTCCGAACCTGCTGGTTCCCTCGACGGGTTTGCTCCGCGGGCTTACGCAGCTCACGTACGACTACGTCGACGCTCAGGGCAAGACGGTGAAAAGCTACACGTTCGATTATGTTCCCAAGTCCTCGTACACGTCCGTGAAGGATCGCGCGTCTACGGCCGAGGAGGAGATGGGCGAGATTCCGTTCTTCAACGGTACCGCGGCAGACGGCACTCGGGTCGCCGACGGCACGCTGACGCTCGTGCAGACCGCGACTACGGCCGGTCCGAATCCCGTCGAGCGAAAACAGGAGCTTCCGTTCAGTTACGACACGACCGCACCGGCCGTTTCGGACTATCGGGTTTCCGGTGCAGGCGAGAGTGCGACGGTCCAGTTCACGGTAACCGACGCCACCTATGTGGCGGGCGTCGACTTCCACGATCCCAAGACGGGGAACTACTTCTACCGTGTTCTCGCGACCGACGATATGATGACGAGCAGCGTCGAGGGTGCGCGCACGTACGCCTTCTCCGTTTCGGTCGCGGATTTGAAGCAAGCCTGGAAGGCCGCAGGCCTCTCCGAGGGCGCGTTCCCGACCGCCGTGCCGCTGTACGCATGGGACTACGGACTGAACCGCAGCGACCCGGTGAACTTCACGCCGTCGGGCGCAGCTGACAAGGACGGTTTCGTTATCGATACGGCCACAGGCGAGCTGACCGCATATGCGGGCACGAGCATGTTCGTGACCATTCCGAACACGGTGAAGTCCATTGCCGCCGGCGCCTTCAAGGGGTCTGCGGTCCAGACGGTGATTATTCCCGCCTCCGTCGAGCGCATCGGCGAGGCGGCCTTCGAGGAGACTGAGTCGCTGACCTCGGTCACCTTCCAAACGTCGGCGGACGAGCCGAGCAAGCTCAAGAGCGTCGGTGCGCGTGCGTTCGCACAATCCGGCGAGTTCTCCCTTGTCTTGCCCGAGGGCGTGACAACGCTCGGCGAGGGCGTTTTCGCGGAGTCGGCCCTCGTGTCGGCGAGCATCCCCGCCTCGGTCAAGGACATTCCCGCGAAGGCCTTCGCAGGCTCGCATGTAAAGGATGTGCTCCTCGCCGAGGGCATCCGGTCGATCGGGGAGGCGGCCTTCGCCGACTGCTCGAAGCTCTCCTCCGTCAAGCACGGGGAAAGCGCGGGTCTTCCGAACAGCATCGAGTCTATCGGGAAGCGCACGTTCGCCAACGCCGCGATCGGCGATCTTGAATTGGGCACGGGCGTGACCTCAATCGGAGCAGAAGCATTCACCGGCTCGTCTCTTGCCGGGCTTACCGTTCCCGATTCCGTGACGAAGCTTGGAGAAGGTGCGCTTTCCGGCATGAAGAAGCTGCGCAGCATCACCGTGGGCGCGGGCGTTCCCGAGGCGAGCTTTACGGGAGCCTTCGCCGGAGACGCCGCGCTCAAGGCTATCAAGACGACTTCCGAGGTTGCCGCAAACGTGGTTTCCGTCGACGGCGTCCTGTTCAGCGCTGATAAGACGCGCCTCATAGCCTTCCCGCAGGGTTCGATCGGAATCTATCGGGTGCCCGACGGTACGGTCGCCGTCGCAGAATCGGCCTTCGCCGGCGCAGCCGTGCGCTCGGTGACGTTCCCCGAGTCTTTGCGGAGCGTGGGGAAGAATGCCTTCGCGGAGAGCTTCCTTGCGGGGAATGTCGTGCTTCCCGCTCACATGGAGCTTGTCGACGAAGGAGCCTTTGCGAACACGGCGATTCTCAGCGTCGATGTGGGCGGTGCGACCGCGATAGGCGCGCGGGCGTTCTCGAACTGCGGCCAGCTGGCCAACGTCGACCTGCGGCCCGACCTCAACAGGCTTGCGACCATCGGCGAGTCCGCGTTCAACCCGAAAGCGACTATGGGCAGCGTCGTCCTGCCCGATTCCGTCACCTCGGTGGGCAAGGATGCGTTCACGGGCAACGAGAACTTGCGCAACGTCCAT
>CAUVMU010000161.1:0-4561 GCA_963552775.1 uncultured Eggerthellaceae bacterium
GTCGCGGGCGCACGCACAGATCGGGGCGCGTAGGGGATCCCGCGCGTTTTTGCGGAAGCACCCAGGACGAGAAGCTCGTGTTCCTCGTCGCGGAATGCGCCCATGCTTTCAGGCGCGGCGGAGCGGCCTTGCGGGGGCGCGACCTGGTTCTCGAAGCGCTCGGCTCCCATGGCGGAACCATGTCGCAGCGCAATCTGCTCGACTTGGCGGGAACGCGCCCCGCATCGCTGAGCGAACTGCTTTCCCGCATGGAAACCGAGGGGCTGATTTCTCGTATGCCCGATGAACAGGACCGGCGCGGTATGGTTGTCGAGCTGACCGAGTCGGGCACCGAAGCGGCGCGAGCTGCGGGCAATCCGCATCGCAGCAGTGCGGCCGATGCGTTCTCCGCGCTCTCCGATGAGGAGAAATCCCAGCTCGAACAGCTGCTTGCCAGGGTTGCCGCGTCGATCGGGCGCTAAAGCTTCCAACCATCTTGAAACGCACGGGGCTGGGCGATCGATAGGTCGTCCAGCCCCCGCTGCAAAGGCGTTCGGGTAGCGCGGCCGTGCGCGCCGCGCCTCGGCATCCCGTGCCCGATACCTACGCTCCGAGCAGGTCGATGACCTTGAGTCCCGATTTCGATTCAGCGACGATGTCCTTGTTGCCGAACGTGCAGAAGCCTCGACGCTCGACGGCCTGCGCGAGCGGTTCGGCCAGGCTGCGAACAGCCTCGACGCTCACCTCGATTATCTCGGAGCGGATGACGGCGCGCTCTTCGGGCGTGCGGTGGGCGAAGAACTCGGTGTCCTGTCTGCGGATGAGCTGACGTGCTTTCATCGGCGTGTCGAATCCGGCTACGGTGCTGACCACGAATCCCTCGAGGTCGGCTCGCGACGGATCGAAGGAGTCAAGCCAGGCGCTCGCCTGTGCGAATCGCGCGAGCGTGTCGTCGAGATGGGGGTCGCGGTACGAATAAAAGCGCAGGTTGCCGGCGCGCGTGGCCTGGAACCCCACGCCGTAGGCGCCGCCTTTCACGCGCACCTCGTTCCACAGGAAATCGTAGGTGAGCGCGCGGGCGGCCACAGGCCACGTTCCCGAATACGCACGACCGAGCAGGCGCAGGTCGAAACCCTGGGCGGTATAGCTCACATCGGTGGGCACGACGAACGCCTCGTTGAGGATGCGGGGTTCGGGGATGACGAGGCCGCGTGCGGTTTCGCCTGCGCGCCCGACGCCAGGCTCTGCCAGCCAGAACGCGTCGTAGTCGGCGTCGGAGCCCGTGAAGCTGACCGTACAGGCGTTGTCGACGAGCACTGTCGCGGCGACGTGCGCCAGACGGGCGGGAAGCGACGCGGCCCGTTCCTCGAAGTTCGCGAGGAGGTCTTTCAGGAACAGGTAGAAATCGACGTTGCCGATATGCTCCTGCACGATGCCGCCCGGAGTGTAGTACGAGCGCGCCCGCGCGCTCGCGCAGGAATGGCCTGCATTTGCAAATCCCTGTTCAAGCGCTATTTTTCGCTGTAACAGCACGTCTTTTATCTTCGCGGTGTCCGAGAAGTCCGACTCGAGCGCAATCTCGCGCGGCAGCGTTGCGAGCCAAGTTGCGTTCTCGGATAGGGCGCTGGCGCTGATGATGAGCTTCAACGACGGGTCGAGGGGCGATTCACGGTCTTCGTACAGGTCGGTGTAGAACGAGAGGTCGCCGAGCCTGCCCTGGATCAGCGTGTCCAGCTCGGCGGCGCTGTGATGGGCCGTGCCGAGCTTCCCGAGCACGAGCGCGAGGATGCCCAGGTAGGGCAGGTCCTCGAACGTGAGCGCATCGGCATCGAAGTAACGGTGCGCATAGGCGATGCCCCGCGTGGGGATGTCATGGCGCAGGCAGGCGAGCGGCGTGCGCCAATCGAGGTCGATGCGGGGCTCCTGAGGCGCATCGTCGATGTCGGAGATGCCCAGACGTGGCAGGGTCGCTACGGCCTCGGGGGTGTCGGAGCGGGTCTGCAGGTCGCGCAGTACGGCTTCCTCCTCGATGATGCGCGCTCGGTCCGCACTCGTGAGCTGCGATTCGATGGCCGCAAGTCGAGCGGTCTCGTCATCGGGCATGCCGGGATCGGGGACGACGTCGACTTTGGCGCGATGGGCGTTCTCGAGGAACAGCTCGCGTGCGAGCCGATCGAAGTATCCCGTTTTCAGGCCTGCGCGCAGCTCGGCGAAGCTCTCCTCGTAGCGCAGGTAGGTCGTGGCGTGCCCGTCGCCGTACAGCCAGCCGGCCAAGCTCGACATGGCCAGGATCACGCCGTCTGCCGTGCCGAAGTCGTGCTCGCGCATGACGAACTCCGCCCGTGAAAGCGACGCCTCGATGACCTGGGGGTCGAGGCCTTCTGCAAGCAGCGCTTCCAGATTCTCCGCCACCAGGTCGACGAGACGGTCGCGGGCGCCTTCGCGTGGCAGGCGCATCTGCACGACGGCGAAGGGCTGCAGCATGGAGTCGGCCACGTACGCCGTTACGTCGTCGGCGACGTCCGCGTCGAGCAGCGCGCGCTTGAGCGGTGCCTCGTTCGAACCGAGTAGCGCGTCGAGCAGGATGTCCGTTGCAGCGACGCGCGTGCGGTCCTCAAACGACCCGATGACGTAGGCGACTCCCGAGCAGGCGTTCTCGGGTGCGGTGTCCATGGTGCGCACGATTGCAAGGTTCTCCACGGGCGTCTGGGGCGCCAGGGCGCGGGGAACGAGTGGGTCGAGTCCCGCCTGTGCGCGCTCGGCGTCCGATGCGGCCTGCTCGTCGGCGACGGGGGAGAAGCAGCGCGTATCGAGAAAGGAGAGCGCGCGCTCGATGTCGAGGTTGCCGTACAGCAGCGTGTAGCTGTTGTCGAGGCGGTAGTGGCGCCGATGCTCGTCGAGGTAACCCTCGTAGGTCAGCTCCGTGATGGCGCGCGGGATGCCGCCCGACTCGAAGGCATAGGCGTTGTCGGGGAACAGCGCTTTTTGCAGCTCGTCGAAGAGCACGGAGCTCGAGTCTGAGAGGGCGCCTTTCATCTCGTTGTACACGACGCCGTTGTAGGAGAGGGAGCCCGTCCGTCCGTCCTCGGTGTTCGCGTTCGCCCGAGGCGAGACCTGCTCGCTTTCGGCATTCTCGGCGCTCGCGTCCGCTCCAGATGCAGTAGCGTCGCTCTCCGCATCGCTTGCGAGCTCGAAATGCCAGCCTTCCTGCTCGAACACGGCGCGCTTGCGGTAGATGAGCGGATGGAAGACGGCGTCGAGGTAGACGTCCATGAGATTGAACAGGTCGCGCTCGTTCGTCGACGCTACGGGATAGAGCGTTTTGTCGGGGAAGGTCATGGCGTTCAGGAACGTTTGCATCGATGTTTTAAGCAGGTCGACGAAAGGCTCCTTCACGGGGAAGCGCTCAGATCCGCAGAGCACCGAGTGCTCGAGGATGTGGAACACGCCGGTGTCGTCTTGCGGCGGCGTGCGGAATCCGATGGCGAAGGCTTTGTTGTTGTCGTCGTTCTCGAGGTAGAGCAGGCGGGCCTTGCTCTTGTCGTGCACAAGGACGTGCGCTCGTCCATCGATTTCGGGAAGGGTCTGAACATCGAGCACGGTGAACCCGTGCAAGCGGGTTGAGGGAGCGAGTTCCATAGGCTGGCCTTTCGCGGAAAGGGTCGGTTTTTCGTTCGCTGTCAAACATAGCACAAGCGCATTCGGGGCGGATGCGCGAACGGTTTCGTTGCCCGCCTGTACCGCGTGCTGCACGCGATGGGCTGCGGGATAGGTACATGTTTTTGCTTGCTCCGAAGCCGCAACCCGATACAATGTCTTATGACAATAAAGGTTTGCGGCTGCCGATACGCATGAAGGAGGTGTTCGGTGTTCAGCCTGATGGCCATCTGCTATCTGTTCTTAGGCGGTGCTGGTGCCGGTGCGGTCTGCGTGCTCGCGTTTCTCTCCCTGTTGGTTCCTCGCGAGCGAATTGCCGCATCTCGGCTTTCCGTTTCGGGACGCAGGCGTCGCAGCGTGGCTTACGTCCCCGCTGTGTATCGTCGGTTTTTTGCCCCCGGCTTCGCTGTTTCGATATTGGCGCTTGTAGCTGGAATCTCGGTTGCGGTGTACACGGGCTTGTTGCTCAGCGATATGAAGGCAGTACCCCTTTGGGCGACGCCGGTTCTTCCATTGCTGTTCGCGGTGTCGTCTCTTTCGTGCGGTTGTGCTGTGGTAGTAGGAACGGCGTGTTTCTCGGGGACGCTCTCCGTGTTCGGATCGGTTCTTCGACAGGTGGCCAACGCCGACGCTGCTCTTCTTGTTCTCGTATCGTCCGTCGGGGTACTCATAGGAGGCTTTGTCCTTCGCTATGGAATCGTGCTCGCAGGAGTGCACCCCTCGGTCTATGCGGTGGTGCTCTGATGGCCGCAGCGGAGCGCAAGCGTTTCATATTCGAGGTTGATTAGGCGAGCGATGTACCTCTATGGGTGCAACTGCGCAATCGCTTAGCGCATCTTATTTCTTCCGGTTACTACAAGCCCGGCGAGCAGTTGCCCACGGTACGTGCTTTGGCATCGGAAATATCGATTAATTACAACACGGT
>CAUVMU010000162.1:0-4552 GCA_963552775.1 uncultured Eggerthellaceae bacterium
GTAGCTGCGGCGGTCGTCTTGCTCTGGTTGTAGCTTCCATCGTTGTAGAAGGTCTTCTGCAAGAACAGCGGCATGGTCTTGACGAGGGCGAAGCAGAAGAAGTTCCGCTTGTTACTCTGCACGCGGGCAGCCACCTCGTCCTTGTCGGAGAACACGCCGAGTGTGATGTACTTCTTGATATCAGGGTACTCGTCGTAGATGGACAGGTCGGGCTTCCATTGGTAGCCGGCGTAGGACGGATCGCACACCGTCACGTCGAACCCGTTCTTGTCGAAGAGCACCGGCATCACCTTGATGGATTCGTTGTGCTTGTCGACCATCGCCTCGTCGGCGCGCTTGTTGAACTCCTCCGGCGTGTACTCGTAACCGCCGAACAAACCCGGAGTCCCGAAGTTCGTGAACCCGCCGAACGAAACGACGTTCGAATAGTAGGTAAAGCCGGAATACACGTCTTTGAGCTCGGGCCTCTCGTTCATGATGTAGGGGATGTACTCGCCCATGGCCCGATCGAGCATCAGCACCACGACGTTCTGCCCGGTCCGGCTCAGCGTGAACGAGGGTCTTTCACCCTGGGCCTGCTGAACCGCCGGCTGAGCGGCAGCGACGGACTCCCCGATGCCGACGGCGTTGTACACCGACATGCCCATAAAGGCGACCACGGCCACGGACAGAATGCTCGGCACGAACTTCTTCCCGTATCGGTAGACGAGGAAGAGAGCGAGCGCGACGAGCGCGACGCATGCCAGGTTGACGAGCATGTCCATGCGCCCGAACGCCAAACCCGACTCGTAACGCAGCGTGTTGCTCAAAATGCCCAGGTTGTTCCCGAAGAACATGTAGTTGAGCACGGCGACGCCGCAGGCGATCCAAACGCCCAGATCGAACAACGCCTTGTACTTCTTGCTCGTCAACCAGTAGAACACGCTCATCCATACGAGGAAGGTCCCGACAGCCAGGCAGAGCGAGCTGACCACGTACCAGATGGGGTCGAGGTAGTACGTGATGTCGATGAACTCCTGCGGGGACGACCTGATCACGGACGAGGGGATGACGCACCCGGTCATGACCGTGAGGAAGAGCGCGCCGCTCACGAACACCTTCTTGCTCGACGTGAACGCGGGCAGCTTCACGCTCACCTTCAAACGGCTCCGCACCAACGACAGCAGCGCCGGCGCAAGGCAGACGATGCCGAGGCCGTACACGACGGCCGGCTTCCAGAGCGTATCGTCGCGGTAGAAGAGCAGACCGTAGGCGAGCAACGCCGCGCCGACGAGGGCGAACAGGACCTTGAGCACGCGCGCAGGGTTTTTCAGCTTGTAGAACACGGTCTTCACGAGCGCGAACACGTTGTTCAGCGTCCAGTAGAAAACGAGCCCCGCCGGCGAGTTGTACAGAAACACGAGGAAGAACAACGCCATGCCGTAGAGCTGGACCTTCGTCTTCGTCGGAGAGCCCTTGGTAAAGATGATGCAGGAAACGAGGTTCACGGCAGTCATGATGAAGGGCAGCACGTTGATGGAGAAACCGCCCACGTCGAGCAGGCCGTCCGGGGACCCGAGGTCGGCGATCACGCCGAACGGGACGCCCTGGATAAGCTGCAGGTGCGACAGGAACAAGTAAGCTGAAATGAAGAACGGAATCTCCAGGAACAGCGATATGGACCCTTTGAACACATCGGTGGGCTTGTAATGATTCTGCCGATAGTAGGTTTGCAGCATCATCGTCTTCTCATCGCCCTTGAAGGTCTTGCGGATGTGGGTCGCGCCCTTGCGCAGCCGCGCCTCCATGACGCGCTCCTCCTCCTGCATAGCGTCTGCGCGCATATACAGCGGGAGGATAAGGAAGTTCATCATGAGGCTCAGCGCGACGATCGACATGCCGGGGTCGTCGATGATGTTGTTCGTGAGCATGTAGAGCACCTCGAACACGAGCTGCAACGGCATGATCAAAGTGGTGAAGAGAATATCAAGAATGCTCATCGCGCGCTATCCTTCTCGTGTCCCATCAGTTCCGCATGCTTTGCAACGAGGTAATCGACCGTGCGCTCGGCACCCTCGCCGTAGCACTGCCACGTCTCGTCGCGCACCTCCTGGCGCCCCGCAGCGAAGCGAGGGTCGTCCATGCAAGCGTCGATCATGTCCTTCAGCGAGTCCATCTTGTCGACGGTCAGCTCCATGCCGATACGGCGCAGCGCGCCGATCGTCCACAGCTCTCCGTCGAGCCACCAGGCGTCGTAGGGCGCCGTGTCGAACTCCGTATCTGTGTAGATGACCGGCTTGTCGTACACGAGGGCGAAATCGAATACCACGCCCGAGAAATCCGAGATCAGAACATCGGAACGGCGCAGCACCTCGAAATTATCGACATCGCGGTTCCACTCGAGCTGCTCGCTTGCGGGATGCTCCTTCATCAGCTTGTCCATCAACGCCTTCTCGGACGTGAAGGACTGAGGATGCGGCCGCACGATCACGTGATAGCCCGTCGCGAGCAACACGTCGATGATCTTGCCGCCGAAGCGCCCGAATACGGCGCTTTCCCCCCACGACGGGGCGAGCAGCACCGTGCGCTCGTGCTCCTCGACCGGACCGCTCTCCTTCAGGCGCTTCGCCATGTCGTCCATGTAGGGAATGCCGCAGATGCGCAGCTCCTTTGCCGGCAGGTCGCGCAGCTTCTCGAGCGCGCGGATATCCTTGGCCTGGAACTCGCCGGACAGGAGCACGGCGTCGTAGTAGTCGAGGCCGAACATGCGGTACAGGACCACTTCGCTTGCAGCGTGGGGCAGATGCACGTAATAGCGCACGTCCTTCGAGCGCTTCCATTGGTATACGTCGAGGCCGGGAGTCGTGGAGAGCATGATGGATGCGTTGAGCAGGTTCAACTTCGCGAACGCCCGGTTTCCCTCGCCGATGAACTCGCCTTTGACGTGGTCGAGTCCGCAGGAGAGCGCCGGGTCGTCGGACGAGGCCGTCAGGTAGACGACGTCGATCCCCCGCCTGTCGAACTCGCGGCACACCGGTTCGAACACGTTCCAATAGCGCTTGTTGTCCGAAAAGACGGCGAACGGGATCCGCTCGGCGTTCGTCTCGGCGTTCTTGCCGCCGCTCAGGATGAAGCGAATCTTGACGAGAACCGTCCTCGCCACGTAATTGAGCGCCCCGACGATTCCGATGAGAATCGCAACGAGCATGCTCCCTGTTCCCGGATCGATGTAAAGTTCCAAAACATCCCCTTCGACTCGCGCGCTACGCATGCCTCCATGCGAGGTAGAGCACCCAAAGCGCATTGAAAACAGATACGAGCAGAATCAGCTGCAAATCTCGAATACTATACAGGATAAGCTGTGCCGATGTTACGTTTATCAGAAAGTGCACACCAACGCACGGAACGATGCTGCGCCCGTGAATCCTCAAAAATCCAAGGCATACGCCTATGAACAGGGCATATAAAGTTTGAAAGACGGTGTATTCGAAAGGGGCATGCAGTGCGTTGACCATATGCAGAGCCCCGAAGAGCGCGGCCGACATAACAGCGCTCTTCGATGCGGAAAGCCCGAAGCGATCGCAGAGCTCATATATCAGGTAGCCTCGAAAGAACAGCTCTTCGAAAAACGCGACGCCGAGCGCAAGCAGCACGAGCACGCCGTCGAATGGAAGAAGCGCGCCGCCACCCGACATGAATGCAGCTGCAGCGGGAACGCTCAGCAGCGCGACATAGGGCGCAAGCGCCCGCCCGTCCCCACGAGCGGGAAGCCCCAGGCCCAACCGATCGGCGAGACCGCGACGCTTTATGACGAGCAGGACAACCGCCGCGTATACGGCAAGGAATATACCGGTGAGAGCGTGGGGACGCTCGATCGCGCGCGAGACGCCCTCGGACACCGAGAAAGCAAGACCATAGACCAAGAGCAGCGCGATGGCTAAAGACCCTCCACCGAGGAAGGACCCCCCTCTATTTCGATGCATGCGCAGCACGAACTCCGGGCCTCATTGCAACGCCTGCGCGGCGTTACACCATCTTGCCCTTGCAGTGGTCTATCATGTGCTGGACGATCTGGGCCGTCCATCCGCGGAACTCCTTCTTGCGCGGTACGAGCGAGCCTTCAACCAGTTCCTCGTACACGACCGTAATCTGGTCGTACCGCGTCGATTTGGTCACCTCGTCGCAGGTCAGGCACGCTTCTTCAACACGTGCGGGACGCAGCGCGCGCTTGAGCGTCGGATTGAACATGACGTGCGCGCGGTCCTTGGTGTCGAGATAGGCTATCACCTGCTTGGTCACGCCTATCTGGTTCGCCGCCAAGCAGGCGGCGTCTTCGAGCGAGGCCAGCGTATCGAGCAGGTCGGTTGCGAGGTCGGCGTCATCGGCTGTAGCCGGTTCGCAAGGCGTCGAGAGCAGTTCGGCATCCTTCACGAGTTCCTTGATCATATTCTTCTCCTTGCCTTGCGCGGCGCAACGCGGTATCGGGCGTGGGAGCGCAAAGGGGTCTGCAGATCCTTAGGCAGTATCCCACGCCTCCGCCCGCGCGTCAGGCGCACCTGGAAAACCCCATACG
>CAUVMU010000163.1:0-4549 GCA_963552775.1 uncultured Eggerthellaceae bacterium
TGGAGACATGGAAGTTAGAGATTTTGAAGAAGCGGGAGATTAGAAAAACCACAGGTCAGACGCATATCGGCTATGCTGTGGATTGGCAAGATTTGAGGTGAAACGGCCTCTGACTCGCTCATAACCCGCGTCGCGTCGAAACGGCCTCGAAAATGTGAAAAACCACTCGATTCCCCCACGGAAAACCCGTCCAGCAGAAGATGGCGACAGGTGGAGAAGCGCATAGGCGTCGCGGATGCCCATGGTCGCGATGCTCATGAGGGCCATGCCGGAGACCAGCGCGAGCGCAACCAGGCGCGCCACCATCACGCTCGCCGCGTTGCCGGGGTACGAGTACTTCAGCTCGGCCACGCCGTGCAGCTTGCTCGCATGCACGGTGGGAACGCCGACGAACGGTACGAACCATTCTGACGTCCTCTTTGTGCTCATCTCGGACATCGGCGTGGCCTGACCCCTGAAGTAGTCGGCCAGATCCCGGTCGTCGGTGTCGCCAATCCACTGTGAGAGCGGACGGGAAGGGGCAGTGTCGGAGCCTCCAGAACACCCGCGACAGCGGTAGCCCGCCGGGGCAGCCAGCAACCCGTGGGCCGGGGTTGACAAGTGCCACAAATATGTGCATAGTTATGACTATGTATAGTAGAAAGGAGTTATGACCATGCCCAGCAGAAACGTGTATGTCGCGGAAGACGACCTGAGCCTGTTCACCGAAGCCAGCGAGATCGCCGGCGGGCTGTCGGCGGCCGTCGCGGAGGCGCTCCGCGACTACGTGAAGAAGCATCGGCAGGCGGGCGAGGGCTACGAGGAGGTCGAGCTCGCGCTGCGCACCGACGGCGTGGACCACCGGGTCGCCTTCATGGGGCGGCGCCTAATCCACGTCAGGCGACCGGCCTCCGAGGGGGCCCGCATCGACACCGTCTACCAGACCGCCAAGGGTCAGCTGGCCGTCGCCACCAAGACCCAGCGGAAGCTGCCCGACTGGGCCGCAGGCCAGGAGGACCTCTGGTCCCACCCTGAGACGTGGGACCGCGACTTCTGGATCGCGGGTGACAAGACGATGGTCGTGTACCCCGACGTCGAACACCTGCGCCAAGCCGACGGCGCCCTGGCCGAACGCGTCGAGTCGGCTCTCGCCATTCCTCCCCTCGAAGTCCTGGACGTCTGATCCGTCAAGGCCGCGACGCCGAGGTGCAGCACGCGGCCGATGCTGTGGACGTCGTCGTAGGGGCCGATGCGCATGCACTGGACGCATAGCCCCTCGTCAATAGACAGGAACTCCACCCTGGAAAAGTCCATCCCCTTCTTCCGCGCCGCTTCTGAGACGGCCCAGTCGAAATCTTCCACCGACACGAAGCCGGGCAGGCGAATCGCGGAGATGAACCTGAAGTCCTCCTTGCGCGCGTAATCCACTCCCACCACGCCGTCCTGCCACCAGAAGCCCTCGAGTGGCGGTACGACGAAATCGAAGTAGCCGTCAATTCGGCGATCGCCCTTCCGCCGTCGAGGATCAGGAACCGATCGTGGAAGGCGATCGTGCGCTCTACCTCCAGCCGCGGGTACTGCGCGTTGAAGGCGTCCACATCCTGCTCGGTGAGTCGCGTGCTCGGGTGCGTCCAGATGGTGGCCGCGACGCCTATGCGCTTCTTCGCCAGGATGTTGAGCGTGCCCGTGTCGACGTAGCCGTCGATGAGGACGATCTCGCGCTCGGCGCGCTTGACCAACAAGACCAGCAGCTCGAAGGCGGCCCAGGTCTGCCCGTCGAAGAAGACCTTCTGCTTCGGGGCTTCGTGGGCCTCCATGCGCTTTTCGAGTGCGTGCGCACCGTGTTGTCGGTCATGAATAAGCGCTCGGCGATGGTTTTCTTGCTACGGCCGCGAGCTATCAGCACAGCGATTTACGCTTCCCTCTCGGTCAAGCCGTAGTCTGTCCGAAAGATGCGGGCGAGCGCTTCGCCAACCTCGCCAAGTCCTTAGGCATATCACAGGCGGATCTGGTCCGCCTTCTCATGCAGCTACCAGTGGAGGACATCGGCCAGGAAAACGTGAACAAGTTCGTCGTCCTCGACCTCGCGACGGCCGATAGGATGTTCCGGGAGATGCGCCACTGGGGCTACCAGCGCAACCAGGGCATGCACACCCTCAACACCATCTCCTACTACCTGCGCCTCAACAAGCTCGACGCACCCGACGTCCTGGACGGCTACGCTCTGGTGCGCGAGCGCCTCGACGCGATCGAGGAGACCGCGAGGGAGATCTCGCCCAAAGTCGACGCAATCGCCCAGGCCCGCTTCCTGTTTAGGTAGGCGCGCCATGCCGATAGTGAAGCCGATCTCAGGACACACCTCCTGCAGGGGTGTCTACCGCTACCTCACGAAGAAGAACAGGGCGCTCGCAGCCGACTACATCAACCTCGACGTGCCCGAGCGCGCGGAGGGCCGACCCTTCAACTGGGCAGAGGTCATGGACGAGACCCGACGCCGCAACGGCAACGACCGAGCCTGGGGAGGCCACGCCGCACGCACCTACAAGCACTACATCCTCTCACCGGACCCCGAGGACGGCATCGGGCTCGACGCCCTGCGCGAGCTCGCCACTGCCTGGGCAGAGAGGCATTTTGCGGACTACGAGGTGGCTATCGTCTACCACGACGACAACGAGCGCGGCATCCCCCACGCCCACATCGTGGTGAACAACACCAACCTCGCCACGGGCAACAGGCTGCAGGACCCCGACCCGAAGGCGCTCAAGCACTCCGCCCAGGAGATGGCCAGGGAGCGGCGCCTTTGCGACCTCGACACGGAGATGCCTCAGCTCGACAGCCATGGCGGTTGAGTTGGCGGTCAATAAAAAACCCTGGCCTGTTTACGCAGGTCAGGTTATGTGTTCTTGGTCGCGGGGGCTGGATTTGAACCAACGACCTCCGGGTTATGAGCCCGGCGAGCTACCAGACTGCTCCACCCCGCAGTATCTGGGCACGCGTAACGTGCGAAAAGACATATTAGCCCCATGGCCGACCGATTGCAAGAAACGCTGCAAGCTGAGGCCGTCGCACACGCCGCATCTCCACAATCGAGCCATCCGCAGGCGCAGCGCATCTGAGACCGAAACACGCACTACCCTTGGCGCATCAGCCTGCTGCACCGGCATGCGACCGATTGCGAGGAATACCGCGCACCACCCGCTACGCACGCCTCATCTCCACAACCGTCGCTACGCAAGCTCCTTCAACGTGAATTCCCCGTTCTCGTACACGGCGTAGCTATTCGACCCGTCCTTCGGAATGCTGACGCTCCCCGGGTTCACATACCGGATCCCGTCCCGCACCACGTTCGTCTTCACGTGCGTGTGCCCCGACAGAAACGCGCTCCCTTCGGGCAGCGCCGGATGATCGCCCGGAGAAAACACATGCCCATGCGTGCAGAACAGCTGCCGTTCTCCATCCATGATCACTGCGTAATCCGACTCCAAGGGAAAATCGAGCACCATCTGATCGACTTCGGCGTCGCAATTCCCCCGCACGGCGATCACCTTCCCCGCCAAGGAATTCAGCATCGAAATGACCTCCTTCGGCGCATATCCGAACGGCAGGCCGTTGCGCGGACCGTGATAGAGCAGATCCCCCAGAAGCACGATGGAATCCGGAGCCTCGGCATCGATGGCATCCATCAGCTTTCGGCACCAATGGGCCGATCCGTGAATGTCGGATGCGATGACGAGCTTCATGATTCCACCTTTCCACAACCAATCCGATGACACGCACGTGGACCGTTCCTTCGATCATGTTTACACGCGCCGCTCATCGTGCAGCATGCGCGTTTCATGAATCCGCTGCTCGCAACAAGACGCCTGCGCGAGCCACTATGCTCTGTACGCGCCGCCGCACGCCATAGCAACATGCCTGCACGGGGTGCAACATTTTTTCGGCACGACGCTCGCGAGCCATCATGCCCTGCGTGAGCCGCACCGTCCTTCGAAGCGGCGTTTACGCACCGCCTCGCGCCCGAACCTCGTTCACGAGCGCAATGGCCTCTTGCTTGCTGTGCACCTCGAGCTTCTGATACACATGCTTGGTATGCATCTTAACGGTATTGCGCGAGAGCACCAGCCCTTCTGCGATCTGCCCCAGCGTCTTGTCCTGCGCAAGGTAGCGAAGCACGTCGAGCTCGCGCGGCGTCAGCCCATGCTCTTCCGCAAGGATTCGGCAAGGTTCCCGGTAAAACGCGTCTTCCATGGCTTCGAGCGATGCCTGCGTCGCATCTTCGGCACTTGGCGAACGCGGGGGCGCCGGTTCTCGTGCGGCAACCTTTCGTTCAGCAACGCTGCCCGACACAAGACCGGCCGAATCCTCCTCGGCCTTGTCATTGCGCCTAACTACATCAGGCAGCGGCGCCATGTTCATGAAATGGTTCGGATCCCTGAAGAAGAACATCGCCGCCATCACATACACGAAGACCAGCAGCAGAGAAGCCGCCTGCATACTGATTCCGAAGGAAGCCAGCATCGTCGCCCCGGCCGCAAGCGCCGCACCCAAGCTGTGCCCGAGCGTCGCAAGC
>CAUVMU010000164.1:0-4521 GCA_963552775.1 uncultured Eggerthellaceae bacterium
ATACGTGCGCGCTGTTTTGGAGCACTATTTGTGCAAACCCTCCGTGCTCTCGGCAGGTTTTTCGCAGTATGCGGCTCCCGACGTTATAATAAGGGTTCTTTCACGTGCCGGCGCGCCTCACGACTTCGAAAGGAGGATGCCTGCCTTATGAAACATGCTGCGGATGAAGCCTCTCCGTCCGATCAGGGCACCGCTTTCTCCTCGGGGCCGTCCGTGCGCGGATCTGCGCTCGGGCGCCTCCTCGGCGCGGGTAAGACGCGCGCGCCTCGGCGTCCCCGCCGCCCCAACCCGCTTGCCGCGCTGCTCAACAGCTGGTGGGACCGGTTGCTCGGGGCTGTGACAGACGGCGGTTTCAGTCAACAGGAGGAGGAATACGCTGCGCATCGCACGTCGCGCGACTACCTGTGGAACACGGTGGGGCTTACGGCGTGGGGCATGGTGTTCCCCGTGCTCACCGTTGTGGTCACCCAGCTTTCGGGCGTGGAGCGAGCGGGCATGTTCTCGCTCGCGTTCGTGACGGCGCACCTGCTT
Source organism: uncultured Eggerthellaceae bacterium (assembly GCA_963552775.1). GTDB lineage: Bacteria > Actinomycetota > Coriobacteriia > Coriobacteriales > Eggerthellaceae > CAUVMU01. The sequence continues at coordinate 532 of CAUVMU010000164.1, forward strand.
TTCTATCTGGGAAGCTACGGCGTGCGCACCTATCAGGTATCCGACCTCGACGGTGCGCATTCCTTTGCCGACTACCAGATCCATCGCGTACTCACGTGCGCTCTTATGCTGGTAGCGGGGTATTTGTACTGCCTGTTGCGCGGTTACGGGGCCGAGATGTTCGCCTTGAGTCTGGGCGTGTACGCGTACAAGGCGGTCGACGCCCTCGGCGATGTGTACGAGGGGCGGCTCCAGCAGCGCGACAAGCTGTATTTGGGCGGGATATCCCAGACGGTGCGCTCGGTCTTCGCGCTCGTGGTGTTCTCCGTTCTGCTCGTGGTCACGGGCAGCCTGGTCACAGCATCCATCGGCATGGCCGTGGCGGCCCTGGTCACGTTTTTGTTCGTTACCTTCCCCTTGGCCTTGCTCGAAACGCCCAAGTCCTCGCCCGCGAGTGCGGCGAGCGTCGCGAGGTTGTTCAAGCAGTGCGCGCCGCTGTTCGTAGCGTTGTTCATGTACGCGCTCGTGGACAACATGCCCAAGTTCGTCATGGAGGGCGCGCTCTCCTACGACAACCAGCTCTACTTCAACGCGCTGTACTTTCCGGCTCAGGCGGTGCTGCTCACGGCAGGGTTTTTGTACAAGCCGCTTCTGGTGCGCATGGCTGCCACCTGGGCTGACGTGACGAAGCGCCATCGCTTCGACCTGTTCATCCTCGCCATGATGGCTATTATCGCCGGCATCGCGCTCGCGGCGGCGGCGGTGATGAACTGGATCGGCATCCCGGTGCTCGGCGTGCTGTACGGCCTCGATTTCGAGCAGCACCGCGCGCTTGCCGCCGTCATGGTGGCGGCCGGGGGCGTGACGGCGGGCATCGATTTTCTGTACCAGGTCATCACGATCCTGCGCCGCCAGAAGGTCGTGACGGAGCTTTACGTGATCACGTTCGGCTTCTCGCTGCTCATCCTGCTGCTGCTCGTGAACATGACGGGACTCGAGGGGGCGGTTATCGGGTACCTGGTCGTCATGTCCATCCTGTTCGTGCTGCTCGTGCGCGAGTACGTGAGCGTGCGCGTCGCGTACGCGCGCCATCCCGAACAGGCGGCAGGCACCAAAGCGGGAGCCGAGCAGGGAGCAGGAGCCGCACGCGGATTTGCGGGCGGGGCGTTCCCCCAGGCCATGACGCCGATGCAGGCGCAGCCCTCGGTTGAGGTCCCCGCTTCAGCGGCACGGCTCAGACACGGGGCCGCTGCAGCCGATCGCGAGGACGCTCGACGTCGTCTGCGCGCGCGTCGAACGGGCGCCGACGTGGACGATCCTGCGTTCAACGACCGCGAGGACGCCCGTCAACGTTTGGCGGATCGCCTCAACCGACAGTAGGGGGCGCCTTTCGGCAGCTCGGGCAGGCGGCCAATCCTCCGAGCGCGGTTTCCCGTAGCTCTACCGGCATGCTGCGCCCGACCCTGTACAATGCGTCGACCACCTCGTCGAACGGCGCGGGGCTCGCAATGCCCGCAAGCGCCGCCTGGGCCGACACGAGCGCATTGGCGGCGGCTGAAGCGTTGCGCACTTGGCAGGGCGTCTCGACGAGCCCGCCTACGGGATCGCATACCAGTCCGAGCAGATTCGCTATGGCAAGCCCCGCCGCGTTGAGGCAGGCGCGGGGAGAGCCGCCCAGAAGCTCGACGGCCGCGCTCGCGGCCATGGCGCTCGCCGAGCCGATTTCGGCCTGGCATCCCCCTTCGGCACCGGACACGGTCGCGTTGCGCGAGATGATGCAGCCGATGGCCGCCGCGTTGGCGACCGCGTTCTCCAGCTGCTCGTCGGTAAACCCCCGCTCGTCCTGGAGGGCGAACAGTACGGCTGGCAGCACTCCCGACGAGCCGGCGGTCGGGGCGGCCACGATGCGCCCCATCGACGCGTTCGTTTCGAGCACGGCGAGCGCATAGGCCGTTGAGCGCGCGAACAGGCGCCCGCTTGGCCCGAGACCCGCGCCTTCTGTCTCGAGCGCCGTTACGGCAGCCGCCTCGCCGCCGATAAGGCCTCCCATGGACGGGACGGGATGCCGTGCCGGCTCGGTGGCCGAGGCGCGCATGACTGCAAGGATGCGCGTCAGATAGGCGGCAAGCTCCTCGGGCGCCTCCATCCTGCTCTTCATAAGGGCCCGTTCGCGCGCGAAGAAGGCCTCTCCGATCGTCTCATCCCGTCGTTCGCACCTTTCGAGCAAGTCGGAGCCGCACGTGAAATCGAGAGCGTCGAATGTGTCCTGCGCGTCGAGCGGGAACGCAGGCGGCGCGAGCGTTTCCTCTGGGCGCGCGATTCCGTCGGCAGCGACGAAGCGCACGCTCTTGATAGCGGGATGGGCGCATATCTCGTCGAGGGCGTCTGCGGGAACGAGGTCGTCGATTTCGAGCACCGTGAAGGCGGTGCCGCCTTTTGCCGTGCGGTGCATGGCAACCGTGCCGATGTTGACGTGGCGCTCGCTCAGGCGGTTCGAGATATGGGCGAGCACGCCGGGGGAGTCTTCCTGATAGACGATCATGCTGTTGAATTCGCCGGTTATGGCGACGTCGACGCCGTCGATGCGCGTGAGCTCCGCCGCCCCGCCGCCGATGGATACGCCGCGTGCCTCGATGACGCTGCCGTGCGCATCCTCCACGCGGATATCGACGGTGTTGGGGTGGGGCGTGCGCGTCTTTTGGTCCAAGGCGAACGAGAAGGCGAGGCCCCGCTCGCCTGCCAGTTCAAAGGAGTTGCGAATGGCCAGGTCGTCGGCCGCAAGTCCGAGCATGCCGGCTACGAGCGCCCTGTCGGTGCCGTGCCCGCGGTCGGTGTGCGAGAACGAGCCGTAGAGCGTGAAGTCGACGCGCGCCGGCTCGGATGCGAGCAGGCTGCGCACCATGGACGCCACGCGGGCCGCGCCGGCCGTGTGCGAGGACGAGGGCCCTACCATGACGGGTCCTATGATGTCGCGAAGTCCTAAAGGTTTCATGCGGCTCCTCTCTGCGCGGCAACTCGTTTCGCGCGCATGAGCATGATAGCGTGAACGGTTCCCGATTGCGACTGCGAGGCTTCTTCTTGCGGTGGTGCGCCGCAGCGTGCCGCGCACTCAAAGCGGTGGCAGGCCGTCCGCCCGCCCCCCGCGCAGCGTCCGGGCGACGTGCGCCGTGCAACCTGCCAAAACGGCATTCGGATGTGCGGCATGGGGTTTTCGTGCGCGCATTCCCGGGCGCCGTCTCAAAGCGCTACTATTCGCCCAGGATAACTCTTGATGGCTCGCTGCGCGTTCATGCGTGCAGTTACGGGAGGAGATACAGGTGTCGCAGGCGGAAGAGGGCAATCGCAACGGCGAGTGTGCGCCGCTCAGCGCCGAGGAGCGCGCAGAGAAGCGCCGCCGCGAGATGCGGACGGTGCGGTCGATGATCGCGATCTACTGCCGGGCGCAGCACGGTACGCGGCGCGGCGAGCTGTGCGCCGAGTGTCGCGAGCTTTCCGATTACGTCGACGCGCGCATCGAGCGATGTCCGGTCATCGATACGAAGACGTTCTGCTCCTCGTGCGAGGTGCACTGTTACAGCCCGGCGAAACGGACGAAAATTCGCGAGGTCATGCGCTTTGCGGGCCCGCGTATGTTGTTTTACGACCCCATAGGGGCCCTGCGCCACGTTGCCGATACGCTGCGCGCAAAGCGCCAGAGGAAGGTTCGCGCGCGCTAAATCTAGAAATCGTGAAGGGTCTTGCGCCGCAGGCGGGGTGATTCTAGTATGTCAAATAGTTTGATAATCAAACTATTTTGTTACGAAAGGAACGCCCCATGGCAACTATCGACGTCATCAAAGAGACCCTGTCCGACAACCTCGACATCGAGGCGGACGCCGTCACCGCCGACGCCACGCTCGATTCACTCGGCATCGACTCTCTCGACATGGTCGAGCTCATCTGCGATATCGAGGAAAAGCTCGACATCGAGTTCGGTGAGCCCGAGGGTATCGACACCATCGGGAAGATGGT
>CAUVMU010000165.1:0-4507 GCA_963552775.1 uncultured Eggerthellaceae bacterium
CCAAAAACAAAAAGAGCTGTTTAGATGGTGCGCCGTGAGGGATTCGAACCCCCGACGTACTGATTCGTAGTCAGTCCCTCTATCCAGCTGAGGTAACGGCGCACGTCGAAACAGCAAAAGCTATTCTACATGAGCGGTGACGTCTGTCAACGATGCTTTTTTGCACGCACGGAATGTTCACGAAACGGCGCGAGGCGGTGCGGTTCGACGGGCGCGGGCGCGGGAGGGGGCGGGGGCACGGGGGTTCGGGCGTTCGAGGTTGCCGACGTGCGTCCGCCCGCCCTCGCCGTGCGCCGACGCGCAGTCGTCTCCACTATCTTGTCGAACGACCCGTCGACGCAGACCGCCCTCGCCGTGCGCCGGCGCGCAGTGCGTCCGCGCGCGCGTATCTGCTACGATAGCACTCGCCTACGGAGGCGGCTCCATTAAAGTGCGTCCACACGCGCGTATCTGCTACGATAGGCTCGACGTTATCGCGGCGCCGCTCTGCGGCGCAGGCTGGGCTCGCTGCCCGTTTCGGGGAGGTCGATTGCATGGACGAAGCGAGGAAATTCGATCTGTACGATAAATTCTCGACGGTTAATTCGGTCGACCCGTCGCACTATGCGCGCTTCGATGTCAAGCGGGGACTGCGCAACGCCGACGGTACGGGCGTGGTCGCGGGAATCACCAACATCTCGAACGTGCACGGCTACGTGGTCTCGGATGGGGAGAAAAGAGCAGACGAGGGCTCGCTGCACTATCGCGGCTACGAGGTGAGCGACCTGCTCGGCGAGGATTCCGCAGACTGCCGTTTCGGGTACGAGGAGGTAGCCTACCTGCTGCTTTTGGGCGAGCTTCCCACGCGCGACCAGCTCGATCGCTTCATCGCGTCTATCGACGTCGAGCGCGAGCTGCCCGACGGCTTTACGGCCTCCATGATCATGCGCGACACGCCGCCCGACATCATGAACGTGCTCGCGCGCTCCATTCTGCTCCTGTACGCCTACGACACCGACGCCGAGAGCCGCGCTCCCGACCATGAGATCCTGACCGCTGTATCGCTCATCTCGCGTCTGCCGCGCATTATGGTGCTCACCCACTACGCCAAGCGCGCTCGCTACGAGAACGAGTCCATGATCATGCATCGCTTCATCCCAGGGCAATCGACTGCGGAAACGATACTCTCGATGCTGCGCCCCGACCGCAGCTTCACGCCCGAAGAGGCGCGCATGCTCGATATCATGCTGTGCCTACATGCCGAGCATGGCGGCGGCAACAACTCGACGTTCACGACGCGTGTTCTAACCTCGTCGGATACCGATGCGTACTCAGCGTACGCCGCGGCTATAGGCTCTCTGAAGGGACGACGTCACGGTGGGGCGAACTGCCAGGTCATGGCGATGCACGACGAGATCAAGCGTCAGGTTTCGAATTGGAGCGACGACGACGAGGTCGCCGCCTATCTGGCCCGTATCGTCAACAAGCAGGCCTTTGACGGAACGGGGCTCGTGTACGGCATGGGGCACGCGGTGTACACGCGCTCCGACCCGCGCGCCGTGGTGTGCAAGCGGTTTGCGCGACGGCTCGCGGAAGGCACCGAATTCGAGGCCGAGTTCGAGCTGCTCGAACGTATCGAGCGTCTGGCTCCCGAGGTCATCCTGGCCGAGAAGGATTCGCGCAAGGATATATGCGCGAACGTCGACATGTACTCAGGGTTCGTGTACTCCATGATGGGGATTCCAAAAGACCTGTTCACGCCTCTGTTCGCTTGCGCGCGCATGGCAGGGTGGGCGGCCCATCGCTTCGAGGAGATCGTATCGGGCAAGCGCATCATCCGTCCGGCGTACAAAGCCACGTACGGCGTTCGGCGTGCGTACGTGCCGCTTGAAAAGCGATAGCCTTCCGGGCGGGTGTAAACGAAGAGGGACTTATGGAGCTGCATCAGCTGCGTTACTTTACGCATGTGGCAAGGCATGAGAGCATATCGCATGCCGCGCAGGAGCTACACGTTTCCCAGCCGGCTCTCTCGAAGTCGATTGCTAAGCTCGAAGGCGAGCTAGGCTCTCAGCTGTTCGACCGTGTTGGCAAGAGAATCCGTCTCAATGAGAAAGGCCGTTATTTTCTTGCGCGTGTGCAGCGCGCTCTTTCCGATTTGGATGAAGGCGCGGTCGCGCTTAAGCGGCTCGGCGGTGCAGAAGAGGGGAGTTTGCGGATAGGGGTGTTCGGCCCTCAGGGCGATGCGATCAGATGCACGAACGCTTTCATGCGGATGAATCCTGGCATCCATGTCGTTTTCGACGCGCGCCAGAGCAGCGTGGAGCAGAACCTGATGCGCGCGTTCGACATCGTGTTCTATCCGGCCGGTGCTGCATTTTCGGGAATCAGGGGCGTGCCGTACACGCGCACGGCCGTTCGGCTGGCTGTGTGCTCCGACCACCCGCTCGCGAACGAGCACGTCGTGTCACTCGCTCAGTTCAAGGACGATCCGTTCATTTTTATGAACACTACAGCCGGCATGTACGAGAGCAGTTACCAGCTTTGCATCGAGAGCGGGTTCTTCCCGCTCGTGCGCGCCGTTACCTCGAGCGGGGCGGCTCAAATGATGTTTGTGAGGTCGGGTTTGGGGGTGAGCTTGGTCGACAGTCTGGCGAATGCTCATGCGGCCCTCGGTGTGAAAGTGCTTGATTTGCGCGTTGACCTGCCTGATCAGATGCTATGCTTCGCGTGCCGTCCAGTCGATGAACTCGTCCCTGCGGCTTTGCGCTATCTGGAGTTTACATTCGATTTCTTCGGTATTCCTTTCGACGAGAACGCTCGCAGGCAATTTTCCGGCAATGAGCGCTCTATATAACTAACAGGAATGAAAATCTGAAAATAAATTCAATTTATTATTTATAATTACCTAAGTATAATATGCGGTATTGCAACTAGTTACGATCTCAAATAAATCTAACCAGGAAGGAATCCGCATGAAAGCCCTGACACGCCGTAGAGCTATAGCCGCTTGTGCCGGCATGGTTTTCAGTTTTACCCTGCTCGGTTGCTCGACAACACCTGCGGCATCATCCGACGGTCTCTCGAACGATTCTGCACCTGCGGAGGTTATGGTTAAAGACATGAACGGCGATGAGGTTATCGCCGAGGGCTCTGCTGCGAAGGTTCTCACCGTGAACTCCGTTGCCACTCAGATGGTGCTCATGGTCGGCGGAGAAGATGCTGCAGCTACGCTCGGCCAGGGTTTCAATTACGGCGACGGCTCCCTGAACAAGGCCATGTACCCAGGGCTCGCGAATCTTAAAACCTTTACGAGGGATGACGCCACCGTCGAGAACGTGGCAGCGCTCGATCCGAGCATGGTGGTCATCGACGTGCCCGACACGGTGGCCGCATTGCGCGATGCCGGCATCCCGGCGGCCTATGTGTCCGTTACGTCGCCCGATACCATCAAGCAGGCCGTGCAGATTATCGGTGATGCGCTTGGCGGAGAGGCGAAGGCCAAGGCTGCGGCTTACGTTGCCGATTACGACGCCGTGCTCGCCAGCGTGCAGGCGAAATCCGCCAATCTTTCCGATGCTGACAAGCCGCGCGTTCTCTACCTGCGTAATGAGACCCGCACGGTAGGCGCCGGATCGATGCCCGACAACTGGATTACTTCTGTGGGCGGTATCAATGTGGGTGCCGAGCTCGGTGCCAAAGGAGGAGCCGGCTCGGATGTGACCACCGAGGCCGTTCTGTCCTCCGATCCGGATATTATCGTGTGCGAGAATGCCGACCTGCTCAACGCCATCATGACCGGTGAACAGTATGCCGAAATGACCGCCGTGAAGAACAACCGGGTGTATCAAGTGCCGCTCGGTACGGCCGTATGGTCGATGGGCACTGCCGAGGCTATGCTGCAAGTGCAGTGGGCCGCCACTGTCATTAACCCCGACTTGTACGCTGACATCGATGTCGATCGGGAAACCAGGGACTTCTTCAAGTCCTATTACGGTTACGACCTGACCCAAGCCGAGCTCGATACGATATTCCATCGCTAAACCGCGAAAGAGAAAGCGGCCGCTCTGCGTGTGCGGGGCGGCCATATTGGGCGAACTCGTCAACCACGGTGTTGGGGCGGCCCCTGACGATTGACAGCTAGACGGACACAGCGCGACGGCCGCTCTGCGCGTGCGGGGCGGCCGCTTTTGCATGAAAAGGAGAACGTTGCATGAACGGTTGGCTGGACTGGGGCGAAATAGAAAGAAGCAACGACTGGGGCTTGCGTGAGAAGAGCGACGCCATGGGCGCGCGCTGGGATGCAGGTGCCGATATGTGGGATGCCCGCTGGAAAGCGGACCTTGCGTTCACCAAACGCCAAGCCGATGCTTTGGATTTTTTGCCTACAGACACGGTGATCGATTTGTGTTGCGGAGCGGGCCCGCTTACCATCAACGTCGCTCCGCGCGTGAAGCGCGTGATCGCTCAGGACTTCGGGGAGAAGATGCTCGACCATGTGCGCGAGAACTGCGCGGAGCGTGGTATCGAT
>CAUVMU010000166.1:0-4496 GCA_963552775.1 uncultured Eggerthellaceae bacterium
CGTCGTTCGTCATCGCGCATCGGCTCTCGACGATCAAGAATGCCGACCTCATCCTGGTCATCGACGAGGGGGATATCGTGGAGCAGGGCGGCCACGACGAGCTGCTCGCGCGGGGAGGTTTTTATGCCGACCTGTACAATTCCCAGTTCGTGGATGTGGTCGATATGGCAAGTGCCTGATAGAATAGCGTGCTGGAACGTAAAACGAGGTCGCGTGCATATGTTCGCGCGCGTATGGGAAAGACCAGCTATGTCCTCAGATGGATCGAACGGCATATCCTGTGCGGAATCGGGTGCGGTGGCGCCCGATTCCGTTGTTTCGACCGAACCCGGCAAAAACGGTGCGGACGCTGCGGTCGGCGCCGACGGTACGTCGGGAGCCGGGGCCGCTGCGGGCGTCGAGACTGCGTCGACCGCCGGCAGGCGCCGCGTCGCCGTGTTCGACTTCGACGGCACGAGCATCCAGGGGAATTCTCCGGTGCTGCTGGTTCGCTACCTGCAGCAGCGGGGCATGCTGCGCAAGCGCGTCGTGTCGCGCATCCTGGCCTGGGCGGCGGCGTACAAGCTCCGCCTTCCCCAGAACGAGAGCTGGGTGCGCGGGCTGGTGTTCACGGCGTTCGAGGGCCGTCCCGTCGCCGAGGTCGATCAGTTTCTCTACGATTTCTACGACGAGAAGATCGACGGGCGCTTCCGGGCTGTGGCCGACGAGGCGATGCGCGCCCATGCGGCCGACGGCGTCGATCCGCTCATCGTGTCGGCGACGTTCGAGCCGATCGTGCGCCGTGCGATGGAGTTCCACCCGATTGCGGGGCAGGTTTCCACGCGCATGAAGGTGGCTTCCGACGGCACGTACACGTGCGAGGTCGAGGGTCTTCCCGTGGAGGGCTCCGAGAAAATCTGCGCTATCAAGCGCCTGTGCGACGAGCGCTACGGCGAGGGGGGCTGGGAGCTGGCATACGCTTACGGCGACCACCATTCCGACAGCAGCATGCTTTCGGCGGCCGAGCATGCCTTCGCCGTGTCTCCCGACCGGCCGCTTGCGCGTACGGCGCGCGCGAAGGGGTGGACCATCCTCGAGTGGTAGCTTGAGCTTGCCGGCGCAGGTGGGCAGTCGTGCGGCTGTGCGCGGTGTGCGGCGGGCGGTTGTGCGCCGGCACGGGTGTGCGCTCCGGCATCGAGCACGCTTGGGAGTACGAGCTCGTGCGAACGTGGCTGCGTACCGGCGCAGGTGGGCAGTTGCGGCTGGCGCGGGTGCGTGGCGGGCGGCCGGGGGCGCCCCCGCGACGGACGTCTGCATGGTTGTGGTCCGTGTCGGAGCGCGTGTGCGGCAGATGCACGTCCGCTTGCGCGATTCTCTCCCTGTCGAGGCTTGGCAACGGTTTGCGCACGGTGCCCCGCGATGCGCACCGTACCGTCGGAAACCACTAGAATAGCGATATGCGCGTTTTGCGCGCTGCGCAAACTAAAGCGCTGCGCAAACTAAACGAAGGAGGTTGGGCTTATGCTCGACAACGGCGATGCCAACGAAGCGCCCAGCCAGAACGGCGGCCGTGAATCCTCGGCTGCCGAGTTCCTTGCCAGTGCGGTCGAGGCCTGCGATAACGGCGATACCGTGCTGGCTATGTATCTGTATCTTGCGGCTTACGAGAAGACGGCTCGCTCGTCCCGCTTCGTCGATTCATCGGCTCTGCGGGCCCTGCGCTGTGCATGGGACCTCGCCTGCGCACTGAAGGAGCGCTCCATGGCCGAGTACGTTTTCGAAAAGCTCGAGCCCTACTTGGCCCCCGATGAGCTGCAGGTCTATGCCGAGCAGCTGCAACGCTTGGCGCTTGACAAGCTCGAGGAATTCGGGTTGACGCGCGAGGATATCGAGGACATGGCCGATATGATCTCGCAAGACTTTCTCGACGGCGATGCGCCGTACCTGCAGGTTGAGCACATAAGCCTGCCGCGGTTCAGCCCGAAAGGCCCGGCCCGCTCGGCCGATTTCGCCGTGCTGCCGGGCGGGCGTGTGCATGCCGATCGCAGTGCCGCCGCTTCCGCCGCCGATGTCGCGGTCGAGGCCGCTGCCCCCGCCGCCGAGGCTGAAAACGCCGCCGATGTCGCGGTCGAGGCCGCTGCCCCCGCCGCTGATGCGGCTTTCGGTGACATCTCCGACCAGGGGGAACCCGCTGATTCGGACGCGCTCGTGAAAACCGGCGACGACCTTATGGTCCCTAACGTGCTCGCCGCAACGCCCGCTGGCCCGCACGCGTCCAGTGCGACGCTGCCCGATATGCCGCCTGCCGCATCGGACGTGCTCGAGCCGCTCTCCATGACCTATCGCGACCTTGCGGGCTACGACCGCGCTCTCGCCTCCATGCACGCTTTGGGGGTGGGCGTGCGCGACGATCCGCAGTTCGACGACCTGGTTGCGCAGCTCAACCGAAACCACGGACTCGACCGCATGCCCGCACTCGACTCACTGCTGTTCGTTTCGCCGGCGCGCGAGGATGCTGGGCGCTTCGTTCAGGCGACCGTCGGAGAGCTGGGCCTGCCGTGCGTGCGCATGATCATGGAGGAAAATCTTCAGGGCATGCCGGTGCTCTGCGTCATGGCTCCCAACGACGGACGACTGCGCATCGGACGCGTCCACGGCGGCTTCGGTGAGCCGGCGGTGCTCGTTCTCGAGGATCTCGACCTGTGGATTCCTCCTGTTCCTGCAGATGAACGCTCCGAAGGGATCGGCGGCTTCGTCGCGGCGAACCTTTCGCGCGGTGCGCGCGAGGCTGTGAACCTCATCCGCGCAGCAGTGGAGGATCCCGATGTGTACGTGCTGGTTTCCGCTGAGAACGCTGCGGATGTCGACCCGTTCTTCTCCGATTTGCTCGCGCCGCTCTCCGTGGTGGAGATCGAGCATCCGACGGCCGATGAGCGCGCCGCCATCTGGGAGGAGCTTGCACGCGAGCATCCGTCGCTGCAGGATATCGACCGCGATGCGCTTGTACGCTATTCCGCGGGGATGCCGCGTTTCGACCTGTACATGGCAGCCCGCGAGGCTGTGGAGGAAGCGTACAAGGGTAGTCTGATATCGCGTCGCTACCTGCCGGTTTCGGTGCAGAACCTCTTCGAGAAGCTCGCGGCGTATCAGCCGCTCGACTCACGCGAGTATCACGAGCTGGAAGAGCGGGTCGTCGACGACTTTCGTCGCGGGCTCGACCAGCTCGGCGACCTGCTCGGCCCGGCGGGGGAGTAGGGCGCATGCCGGCGCGTGTTGCGCGCTTGCGGATCGATGGAGGCGGGCGCTCCGATTGGGACAGCGTCGCGCTCGACCGGGCGGCGTTCGTCGAGCTGGTCGGCTCGCAAGGGCGCGCCCTCTATCGCGACCTGCCGTGGCGCAACGTGGACGACCCGTATGCTGTGCTCGTTTCCGAGGTGATGCTGCAGCAAACCCAGGTCGCACGCGTGGAGAAACACTGGACGCGCTTCATGGAGCTGTTCCCTACTGTGGATGCGCTCGCGGCGGCGTCGGTTTCCGACGTGCTCGCGCAATGGCAGGGGCTCGGCTACAACCGCCGTGCGCTCGCGCTCAAGCGTACGGCGGATGCGTGCGCGTCTTTTTGTGCGGGCACGTTGCCGCGCACGGTTCCCGAGCTCATGGAGCTTCCCGGTATCGGGCCCGCGACGGCGGCGGGGGTCGTGGCCTTCGCCTACGACGAGCCGTCCGTCTACATCGAGACGAACGTGCGCACGGTGTTCCTGCACGAGCTGTTCCCCGAACGCGATAAGGTGAACGACCGCGAGCTTTTCCCCTACGTGGCCGACACGTGCCCCGAACAGGGTGCGCGCGCGTGGTACTACGCGTTGCTCGATTATGGAGCCCATCTAAAAACGCAGGTCGCGAACCCGTCGCGGCGCAGCGCCCACTATGCGCGGCAAAGCGCGTTCCAGGGCTCGCACCGCCAGAAGCGCAGCTTCGTGCTCAAGCAGGTGCTCGCCGCGCCCAAGGGAACGGGAGCGGCGGAGGTGGCCGCCCGTCTCGACGAGAGCGAGCGCGAACAGGGTCGTTCGCCGCTCGATCCTGCGGTGTTCGAAGCGCTTGTGGACGAGCTGGTGCGCGAGGGCTTTTTCCTCCGCGAAGGCGATCTGCTCGTGCCGTAGCGTGCGCAATGCGAACGGCCGGGGCTTAGGAAGTCCCTCGAGTTCCGAGAGCGGTTGGGATTTTGCGAGCGACAAGGATTTGGGAATGCTCGGATGCTCGGATTCCCAGGTCGCGGGCTGTACTGCTACGTTCGCAAAATCGTTTCGGTTCCGAACCGCGTTGCTGTGGTACAATTCCTGCATTCCGTGAGGGAGTACTCGGCGCTTTGCGGCGCGGACGTATCAACATGCTGCTTCAGAGGAAGCTGGTACGGCCTTAATCGAAGAGACTTACGGTGTGGCGATAAGTCGCACCGTTTTGCAGTCGGCGCGATGCGCCGACTTTTTTGTGCCGGGTGCAGGGGGTAGCATGAGTGT
>CAUVMU010000167.1:0-4485 GCA_963552775.1 uncultured Eggerthellaceae bacterium
AGGACAAGTGCGTCGAGTTCGGCAAGCACGAGTTCGGTGAGCCGAAGTGCTCGGTTGACGAGTGCAAGGAAAAGGACGTCTCCTATCAGGCTCCGCTTTTCGTCGAGATCCGCTTCATCAACAAGGAGACCGGCGAGATCAAGGAGCAGGAGGTGTTCATGGGCGACTTCCCGCTCATGACGCCGCGCGGCACCTTCATCATCAACGGCACGGAGCGCGTTGTGGTTTCCCAGCTCGTGCGCTCGCCGGGCGTGTACTTCTCCGCCGAGGTCGACAAGACCTCCTCGAAGACCATCTACAACGCCAAGGTCATCCCGAGCCGCGGCGCCTGGCTCGAGTTCGAAACGGACAAGCGCGACGTGCTGCACGTGCGAATCGACCGCAAGCGCAAGCAGCCCGCAACCCTGCTCGTGCGCGCCCTTGGCCTGGCCGAGACGCGTGACGAGGTCATCGAGCTGCTCGGCGGCGGCGAGACGGTGCTGCGCACGCTCGACCGTGACCCGGCCACCACGCGCGAGGAATCGCTCATCGAGCTGTACAAGCGCTTCCGTCCGGGCGAGCCGCCCACGCTCGATTCGGCCCGCACGCTGCTCGAGGGTCTGTTCTTCAACGAGCAGCGCTACGATCTGGCGTCCGTCGGTCGTTACAAAATCAACAAGAAGCTCGGCCTCGACGTCTCCGAAGACTCCCCGACGCTCACCGACGAGGACATCGTGCGCACGATGCGCTACATCCTCGCGCTGAACAACGGCCAGGAGGGTTTCTCCGTCGACGACATCGACCACTTCGGCAATCGCCGTATCCGCACGGTCGGCGAGCTAATCCAGAACCAGTTCCGCATCGGTCTTTCGCGTATGGAGCGCGTCGTACGCGAGCGCATGAGCATGCAGGAACCCGACGAGATCACGCCGCAGTCCCTCGTGAACATCCGCCCCATCGTGGCCTCCATCAAGGAGTTCTTCGGCTCCTCGCAGCTGTCCCAGTTCATGGACCAGACGAACCCCGCAGCCGGTATCACGCACAAGCGTCGTCTGTCGGCGCTCGGCCCCGGCGGTCTGTCGCGCGAGCGCGCCGGCTTCGAAGTCCGCGACGTTCACAACTCCCACTACGGCCGCATGTGCCCCATCGAAACGCCCGAAGGCCCCAACATCGGTCTCATCGGGTCGCTCGCAACCTACGCGCGCATCAACCTGTACGGTTTCATCGAGACGCCCTACCGCCGCATCGTCGACGGCAAGGTCACCGACGAGATCGACTACCTCACGGCCGACGAGGAGGAGAACCACATCATCGCGCAGGCCAACGAGGAGTTCGACGTGAAGACCGGCGTGTTCGGCCACACGGCCGCCGACGGGACGTTCACGCCCTCCAAGCGCATCCTCTGCCGCACGAAGGACGCCACGGGCATGTTCGGCGAGCCCGACGAGAGGCCCATCGAACAGGTCGACTACATGGACGTCTCTCCGCGCCAGATCACTTCCGTCGCCACGTCGCTCATTCCGTTCCTCGAGCATGACGACGCCAACCGCGCCCTCATGGGCTCGAACATGCAACGCCAGGCCGTGCCGCTGCTGCGCCCCAACGCGCCGCTCGTGGGCACCGGCATCGAGCACCGCATCGCGGTCGACTCCGGCGAGATCCTCGTCGCGCAGAACCCCGGCGTGGTCGACTACGTCGACGGCCAGACCGTCATCATCCTCAACAACGACGGCGAGTACGACGAGTACCTCGTGCCGAAGTTCCAGCGCTCCAACCAGTCCGGCTGCATCAACCACCGTCCCATCGTCCGCAAGGGCGACGAGGTGGCCGCAGGCGACGTGCTGGCCGACGGCCCGTCCTGCGACGGCGGCGAGCTGGCGCTCGGGCAGAACCTCATGATCGCCTACATGCCGTGGGAAGGCTACAACTACGAGGACGCCATCATCGTGTCCGAGCGTGTCGTGGCCGAAGACCTGCTCACGTCGATCCACATCTCCGAATACGAGGTCGACGCGCGCGACACGAAGCTCGGCCCCGAGGAGATCACCCGCGAGATCCCCAACATCTCCGACGACATGATCTCGGATCTCGACGCCGACGGCATCATCCGCATCGGCGCGGAGGTCGCGCCGGGCGACGTGCTCGTGGGCAAGGTCACTCCCAAGGGCGAGACCGAGCTCACGGCCGAGGAGCGCTTGCTGCGCGCCATCTTCGGCGAGAAGGCCCGCGAAGTGCGCGACACGTCGCTCAAGGTGCCCCACGGCTCCGGCGGGCGCGTCATCGGCGTTTCGCGCTTCACCCGCGAGGAAGGCGACGAGCTGTCTCCGGGCGTGAACGACCTCGTGCGCATCTACGTCGCGCAGAAGCGCAAGGTCCAGCAGGGCGACAAGCTGTCCGGTCGTCACGGCAACAAAGGCGTCATCTCGCGCGTGCTCCCGGTCGAGGACATGCCCTACCTCGCCGACGGCACCCCCATCGACGTGATCCTCAACCCGCTCGGCGTCCCCTCGCGTATGAACGTAGGCCAGCTGCTCGAGAACCACCTGGGCTGGGCCGCGAAATGGGGTTGGTCCGACGCAGAGGAAACCGACGAGGTCGTCGAGGGACCGATCTTCGTGTCCACGCCGGTCTTCGACGGCGCCCATGAGGACGAGATATCCGATGCCATCGAGCACGCCAACCGCAACCTCATCAACTCGCATCACGCCCAATACGGCGACCTTGCGCGCGACGAGTTCGTGCCCCAGCTGTCGCGCACGGGCAAGATCGAACTGTACGACGGCCGCACCGGCGAGAAGTTCCGCGAACCCATCACCGTGGGCCAGACCTACATGCTCAAGCTCGGCCACATGGTGGACGATAAGATCCACGCCCGCTCGACCGGCCCCTACAGCCTGATCACCCAGCAGCCGCTCGGCGGCAAGGCGCAGTTCGGCGGTCAGCGCTTCGGCGAGATGGAGGTGTGGGCGCTCTACGCCTACGGCGCATCCAACGTGCTGCAGGAGATCCTCACCGTGAAATCCGATGACACCGCGGGTCGCGTCCAGTCCTACGAGGCCATCGTCAAGGGCGAGAACATCCCGGCCGCCGAGGTGCCCGAGAGCTTCAAGGTGCTGGTCAAGGAAATGAAGTCCCTGTGTCTGGATGTCGAGCTGGAGGGCCACGACGGCACCCCGGTCGGCGCGATCGACGAGGACAGCGAGGAAAACGCAGATCAGGCTTTGTACGAGGCGCTGACCAGCGAAGCCGCCAAAACCGAAGGCGACGACGAGGGCGCGCTTGCCGTCATCGCCGCAGAGCTGGGAGATTTGATGAGCGGTTTTGGATCGAACGAAGCACCCAACGATTTGATCGGCGAAGGGGAGGAGCGATAAATGACGACCGAATTCGACGTTACCAATTTCGACGCTATTCGCATCTCGCTCGCCAGCGCCGAGGACATCCGCAGCTGGTCGCGCGGCGAGGTCAAAAAGCCCGAGACCATCAACTACCGCACGCTCAAGCCCGAAAAGGACGGCTTGTACTGCGAGAAGATTTTCGGCCCCACGAAGGACTGGGAGTGCGCCTGCGGCAAGTACAAGCGCGTGCGCTTCAAAGGCATCGTGTGCGAGCGCTGCGGCGTGGAGGTCACGCGCTCGAAGGTCCGTCGCGAGCGCATGGGCCATATCGAGCTTGCCGCGCCGGTGAGCCACATCTGGTATTTCAAGGGCAGCCCGAGTCGCTTGGGCTATCTGCTCGACATATCGCCGAAGGACCTGGAGAAGGTGCTGTACTTCGCCAGCTCCATCATCACCTCGGTCGATAAGGAGGCGCGCGAGGAGGACCTCGACGAGCTGCGCGACGAGCTGGCTGCCGACCTCGAGGAGCTCGACGCCGAGCGCGACCGCCTCGTGGAGTCGACGCGCCGCCAGTCCTTTGACTACGTCCCGGCCGACGACGAGTTCGTCAACGATATCGACGAGAACGAGCGTTTGACCCCCGAAGAGGTCGAAGAGGAGATCGCCGACATCTACGAGGAGTTCAGCGAGCGCAAGGCCCTGCGCCAGGAGGCGTTCGACGCTTTCCAGAAGATAGAGCCCAAGCAGCTCATCGCCGATGAGGCCCTGTACCGCGAGATGCGCGCGAACTACCGCGACTACTTCAAGGGCGGCATGGGCGCCGAGGCCGTGCGCGACCTGTTCGAGGTCATCGATCTGACGACGACGGCCGCCGAACTCAACGACGCCATCGCCAACGGCAAGGGCCAGAAGCGCGCCAAGGCCATCAAGCGCCTCAAGGTGGTCGACGCGTTCCTGAAGTCGAACAACAAGCCCTCCGACATGATCCTCGACGTCATTCCCGTCATCCCGCCCGACCTGCGCCCTATGGTGCAGCTCGACGGCGGGCGCTTCGCCACGTCGGATTTGAACGATCTGTACCGCCGCGTCATCAACCGCAACAACCGCTTGAAGCGCCTGCTCGACCTCGGTGCGCCCGAGATCATCGTCAACAACGAGAAGCGCATGC
>CAUVMU010000168.1:0-4483 GCA_963552775.1 uncultured Eggerthellaceae bacterium
AGCAGCGGGCGAGCGCGCGGCAGGTGGCGGCGAAAGCGGCCGCTTCCGAGAAGACGCAGGAGTACCTTGAGGGCATCAGGGTCATCAAGGAATGCCGCCTCGGGGGCGAAAAGGCGTCCGAGCTTAAGAGCGCGCTCGCCGAGCTGCGCGATGCTTCGGTGAAGATGGAGCTGAAGACCGGCGTGGTCATATCGGTCGCTCAGTTCGTGCTGCAGGCGGGCATCGGCATCACGGTGTTCGTAGGCGCGCGCCTGTTCATCGGCGGCGATATGGAACTGCTCCCGTTCTTGCTGTCGTGCGCGGTCGTGTGCCGGGTGTACGGCCCCATCCTCTCCATTCTCACGCTGCTGCCCATGCTGTTCCATACCATCGCCTCGACGAAGCGCATCAGGGAGCTGTTCGCCATCCCGCGCATGGAAGGCGAGGCGATCGAAATCGAGCGCTTCGACATCCGTTTCGACAACGCGTCGTTCTCCTATGGAAACGACGAGGTCCTCAGCGGGATCGACCTCGAGATTCCCGAGCGGAAGGTGACGGCGATCGTCGGCCCTTCCGGAAGCGGAAAGAGCACGCTTCTGCGCCTGATCGCCCGGTTCTGGGACGTCGATGCAGGCGCGGTGCGCATCGGCGGCATCGACGTGCGCTCGGTCGATTCCGAGCACCTTATGAACTACCTGTCCTTCGTGTTCCAAGACGTCGTCCTTTTCGACGACACCGTGATGAACAACATTCGCATCGGGAACTCCCAAGCGACGGACGAGCAGGTCATGGTCGCTGCTCGCGCGGCGTGCTGCGACGGGTTCGTGCGCGCGCTGCCCGACGGTTACGACACGCTGCTCGGTGAGAATGGCAGCACGCTTTCCGGCGGCGAGCGGCAGCGCATATCCATCGCGCGCGCCATGCTCAAGGACTCCCCGGTCATCCTGCTCGATGAGGCCACGGCTGCGCTCGATCCCGCCAGCGAGTGCGAAGTCCATCGGGCGCTGTCGCGGTTGGTCGCGGGAAGGACGGTGCTCGTTGTCGCGCACAAGCTGAGCACGGTAACCGATG
The DNA here is from genome assembly GCA_963552775.1 of uncultured Eggerthellaceae bacterium. Taxonomy (GTDB): domain Bacteria; phylum Actinomycetota; class Coriobacteriia; order Coriobacteriales; family Eggerthellaceae; genus CAUVMU01. Next base: position 1,051 of record CAUVMU010000168.1, read on the forward strand.
CCGACCAGATTATCGTGCTCGATCGGGGGCGGGTGGACGACATTGGGACGCACGACGAGCTTATGGGCAGAAACGGCCTGTACGCACGGCTTTTCACCATTCAGGAGAAAAACCGCGCGTGGGTCGCATGATGAATCGATTGTAAGGAGAAGAACATGTCCGATCAAATGGGGAAAACGAACGTTAAGAAATCGAAGCAGCTCGTTTCGGCAGGCGTGTTCATCGCGCTGTATTTCGTGGTGTTTGCGGTCATCGGGACCGTGTGCATGCCCGTGCCGCCGCTCTACCTTGCCATGACGAGCATCATCGCGCTCGTGGGGGCGCCGGTGTACCTCATGCTCGTGGCGAAGGCTCCCTTGCACGGGCCGATTTTCATCGCGGCTGTGCTGCCGAGTCTATTCTTGCTGCTCATGGGCAATATCTGGATCGTGGTCCTGTTCGGGGCCCTGTTCGGTATCATCGCCGAGGTCATCGCCGGGAGCGGCGGGTTCAAGAGCAAGGGGCGCAATGCGATAAGCTATTTGTTCTTCGACCTGAACCTCATCGGCGGCTTTCTGCCGATCTGGGTCATGCGGGACTATTTCTTCGCCGACACGCTGAGCCGCGGCATGAGCCAGGAGTTCGTTGACGCGCTCGCTTCCATCACGCCGATCTGGGTTCTGCTCGTCATGATCGTTGCAACCGTGGCCTGCGGATTTGTCGGCGTGCTTATCAGCGAGAGAATGTTCAAGAAGCACTTCCAGAAAGCCGGCATCGTCTCGTGAGCCTGCCGATCGCCAGATTCGACCCGAGAACGAAGTTCGCGCTGCTGCTCGGTGTGAACTTCCTGCTCCTTGCGAGCCATTCCCTTGTGCTCGAGGTCATGCTGTTCTTGTACTGCGAGGTCGTAAGCCTCGTGTCGAGGCGGGCTAAGAACGCGGTGCGGTACCTGGTCGTCTTTCTGGTCATGCTTCTTGTCGACAGGTTGATGGCCCCGCAGCTTTCGGGGATGGCTTTCGCTCTCGTGTCGTTTTTGGCGCTCACCTTGCGCAAGTTCATGCCCTGCTGGATTCTGGGGAAGTGGATTCTCGACACCACGGAGGTGAGCGAGTTCGTGGCCGCCATGCGCAAGCTGCGGCTCCCGCAGTCGGTGGTGATTCCGCTGTCCGTGACGTTTCGCTACTTCCCGACGATTCGCGAGGAGTGGGATTCTATTCGCGCGGCCATGAAAATGCGCGGTATCCGCGTCTCGCTCGAGCATATCATGGTCCCGCTCATATTCTCGGCGGTGAACGTCGCCGAAGAACTTTCCGCAGCGGCCCTGTGCCGTGGGCTCGATGCGCCGGGCGAGCATACCTCGTACGTGGAGGTGGCGTTCGGGCTTGCGGATTACCTGGCAATCGGCGTGCTCGCGTCGTACGGCGTCGCGGTCGCCGTCCTCAAAGGATGCGGGGTGCTATGATCGAGATCGAGAACGTCACGTATACCTACCCGGAGGCGGCCGCACCCGCCTTGAAGGAGGTGTCGCTGTCCGTGGCGGACGGCGAGTGCGTGCTGCTCTGCGGAAAGAGCGGGTGCGGTAAGTCGAGCGTGATCAGGCTGATCAACGGCATGATCCCTAATTTCTACGAAGGCGAGCTCACAGGATCGGTGCTCCACGACGGTCGGCTCGTGTCCGAGCTTCCCCTGTATGCGATCGCCGAGAAGACCGGCACGGTGTTCCAGAACCCGCGCACACAGTTCTACACCGTGAACACAACGAGCGAGATAGCGTTCGGGTGCGAGAACCTGGGCATGCCGCGCGAGAGAATCGTCGAGCGGGTGCAGAGGACGGTCGAGGACCTGGACATAGAGGACCTCATGGACCGGAGCATATTCGAGCTTTCGGGCGGGGAGAAGCAGATCGTTGCTTTCGCCAGCGTCTATGCGATGCAGCCGAGCGTGTACGTGCTCGACGAGCCTTCCGCGAATCTCGACATGTCCGCTGTCGAGCGGTTGAGGCGCATCCTGGCTCTGCTCAAGCGCCAGGGGGCGACGATCGTGATTGCGGAGCACAGGCTGTTCTACCTGCGCGACCTGTTCGATAGGGCGGTTTGCATGGAGGACGGGCGGGTGCGCGCCGAGTACACGCAAAGCGAGCTCGCAGCGTTCGATGCCGCCGAGCGCGAACGCATGGGCTTGCGATTCCTCTCGCTTGCCGAGGCGCCCGTTCGTGCGTCCAACAGCGACGTCACTGCGGCGGTGCGTGCGGGTGCGGTGCCAGGCGAGCGCCTGGTGCTCTCGCGCCTTGAGGGGTTCCGCGGCAAGCAGCGGGTGCTCTGCGTGGAGGATGAAACGTTTGAGGCCGGGCGGATTCATGCCGTCGTAGGGCCTAACGGGGCCGGAAAATCGACGTTTGCAGCCGCGCTGTGCGCGACGCTTAAGAAGGCGTCTGCGGATTGTTCGCTTGACGGCGAGCGCCTGTCCGCCCGCAGGCGCCTGAAGCTGAGCTACCTGGTCATGCAGGAGGTAGGGCACCAGATCTTCTCCGATAGCGTCGAGACGGAGGTGACGCTCGGCTTGCGCGAAGCCGACGAGGCGGCACGGGCCCGAAAGCTAGAGCATGTGCTCGACGACCTCGATCTTTCAGGATTGGAGCAGCGCCACCCCATGACGCTTTCAGGCGGTCAGAAGCAGCGGGTCATTATAGCCTCAGCCTGCTTCAGCGGCAAAAGGGTCCTGCTGTTCGACGAGCCGACGAGCGGTCTGGACTACGCCCATATGCTGCAAACGGCGCGGATTTTGCGGCGCCTGCGCGATGCAGGCGCCTTCATCTTCGTTATCACGCACGACTACGAGCTCATCGCCGAAGTTTGCGATGAGGTGGTGCACCTGAAGGACGGTGCGATACGGGAACGCTACGATATGGACGAGGCGGGCGTTGCCAAGCTCAAGCGCTTCTTCGGGATGTAAAGCTGCTCGCTGCCGACGAGGGCTACACGTTTGCGGCGCTGGCCGCCGCCGCGACGAAGCTGCTTTCGACGAAGCTCTGATCGACCATGCTCCATGTCCCGTTCGTCTTCGTGTACTCGATGTCGAAACTCTCGCTTCCCAGGGGGAAGTCGGGGCTCTCGATCGTTTTCTGCATGACCCCGAAGAGTAGCGTGAACAGCTCCTCTTCGGAAGCGTTCTCGATGTTTACATTCTCCAGTTCGGCATCAAGAGCCTCATCGAGCAGTTTCTCGGCTTCATCATCGAGGCGGGGTGTGGTGAACGTGACTTTTGCGACGGCCGTATCGCTTTTCATCTCGATGGAATCGATTTCGAGCTTGCACTTCTTCGAGAAGCTTCAGCGTAGGCGTCGATATCCATGCCTATCTTCTCGAATTCGACCATCTGGAAATCGGTTCTGAAACTGGCGGCGAGCGCTTCCTTGGAAACGCTGGTTCCGACGATGCTCCCAATATCCGCCCTG
>CAUVMU010000169.1:0-4471 GCA_963552775.1 uncultured Eggerthellaceae bacterium
CGCCGAGGCGGACATGGTGTTCGTGACCGCAGGCGAAGGCGGCGGCACGGGCACAGGCGCCGCTCCCGTCGTAGCCGAGATCGCGCGCGAGGAAATCGGCGCGCTGACCGTAGGCATCGTCACCAAGCCCTTCTCGTTCGAGGGCCGTACCCGCCGTAACCAGGCCGATCAGGGCGTCGAGCTGCTCGGGCAGAAGGTCGACACGCTCATCGTCATCCCCAACGACCGTCTGCTCGAGGTCGTCGACAAGAAGACGAGCATGCTCGATGCTTTCCGTATCGCTGACGACACGCTGCGCCAGGGCATCCAGGGCGTCACCGACCTTATCACCATTCCCGGCCTCATCAATCTCGACTTCGCCGACATCCGCACCGTCATGAAGGACGCGGGTACGGCCATGATGGGCATCGGTATCTCTACCGGAGAGAACCGCGCCCTTGACGCCGCGCAGCAGGCCACGAACTCCAACCTGCTCGAAACGTCCATCGCCGGTGCTTCCCGCGTGCTGTTCTCCATCGCCGGCGGTCCCGACCTCACGCTGACCGAGGTCGACGCCGCGGCCCGTACGGTCGAAGCCTGCGCTGACGAGAACGCCAACATCATTTACGGGCAGATCGTCGACGAGAACATGGGCGATACGGTGCGCATCACCGTTATCGCCACCGGGTTCAAGAATCCGGCCGATCAGCAGTCCTCCTTGGACTTCTCGCGCAAGGACCTGTTCGCGTCTACGACTCAGGATTCTGCGGCATCGGCCTCGCTGGCGTCCTCCTACGCGCCGGCTCCCGCACCCGCGCCGCGCACCGTGCAGTCGCAGGGCGCTTCCGGCCGCTTCGCCGACGAGGACTACATTCCCGATTTCCTGAAGCGCCAGCGTTAAAGGCCTGCGGCCCATGATTTCGGCTGCCTCCTTGTTCCAACCTTCACTCGATGCGCGCCTTCTGGGCGCGCATCGCGTTCCCGCGCTTACCGACGAGGAGCTGTTTTGCCGTACGGGCGTGCGCATCGCGTTCACCGGTCGTGCGGGCGGCGTGAGCGAGGGACCCTACGCCTCGCTTAACTTGGGACTGCATGTGAGCGACGATCCGGCGCGGGTCCTTGAGAACCGCCGTCGGCTTCTCGAGGCGGCGGCTCCTCCCGAAACCCCGCTTATTGTGCCGAGCCAGGTGCACGGCTCCACCTGCGTGACGCTTTCCTCGACCGACGAAGCCGCGCTCGCGGATGCGCGCTCGCGTTCCGATGCGGGCTGCGACGCCGTCGTGGGTGCTGTGGCAGGTGTTGCCGTGCTGCTCAACTTCGCGGACTGCCTGCCCCTTATCATCGTGTCGCCCACGGGCCGTTTCGCGGTCGTGCATGCCGGTTGGCGCGGGGCCGTGGCGGGCATCGCGGGAGCGGCGGTGCGCGAGCTGCTCGCCGCCGACGCGGCGGGCGGCGGCCGGGCTTTCGATGCGGGGTCGCTTATCGCCTATATCGGCCCGCATATCAGGTCGGAGTGCTTCGAGTGCGGTTGCGACGTGCGCGAGCGGTTCGTCGAGCGCTTCGGCGCTTCCGTTGCTCCCGACGTGCACCACGTCGATCTTGCCCGCGCCGTGTCGTGCGACTTGACGGCGGCGGGTCTTCCGCCCGAGCGCATCGTCGATGCGCGACGTTGCACCCGTTGCGGTTCCGACGAGTATTTTTCCTACCGGGCGGCAGGCGGCATCTGCGGGCGCCATGGGGCCTTCGCCTATCGAGAGGAGCGATGACGCATGGGAACGGCAAAACGCTATCGGGCTGCGGTATCCGAGCTTGCGGCGGTGTGCGCGCAGGCGGGACGCGATTCGTCCGCGGTGCGCCTCGTCGCCGTGTCGAAAACGGTCGACGTCGATGAGGTCGTCTGCGCGATGGAGGCGGGCGCGCGCGACTTCGGGGAGAACCGTCCCGACCAGCTTGTGGAAAAATCGTCCGCCCTGCCTCAGTGCACCTGGCATTTCATCGGGAACATCCAGTCGCGCCGCCTTCCCGACATCGTCGGGCGCGCGGCGTTGATTCACTCGCTTCACGACGAGGGCCATGCGCGCAAGATCGACGCGCTTGCGGCTGCGCGCGGCATCGTGCAAGACGTGCTTATCGAGGTGAACGTGTCGGGGGAGGAGAGCAAGGGCGGTATCGCCCCTGCTGCCGCGGCAGGTTTCCTCGACGTCTGCTCGGCGCTTCCGCACGTGCGCGTACGCGGGCTCATGACCATGGCGCCGCAGGGCGACCTTGCGCGCGCTCGGAGCGTCTTCGACGATCTGAAGACACTGCATGAAAAGCTTCGAGCGCAGATGAGCGGCGAGAACGCGACATGCTTCGATGAACTTTCTATGGGCATGAGCGAAGACTGGCGCGAAGCGGTTTGCGCGGGCGCTACCATAGTTCGCATCGGACGGGCCGTGTTCAGCGATGCGTTTGAGCGCGGGAGGCCTTGAAGCGTCTTGCGAGGCAGGGAGCGCCCCGCTTATGGGAGTGCGGGTAGCATAGCTAGCATAGCTGCGGGATCGGGTGCTGCAGCAGTCGAAACGGCGGTCTTGCGCGCGGGCGCATTCACTCGCTCGCAGGAGATCCGCCGCGAACGGAACAGGTGATGACGTTGTCTAGATTCAGCATGTCCGATCGCGAAGGCGGTCTGCTCGACGGCTTGAAAGCCAGGCTCGGTTTTGCGGAGGAGGAGCCGACCTCTCGCCAGGCGGGCGCCTCGCGCGCGCGCTCCTCTCGCTCGGCGCGGTCCTACGAGGACGATTTCGATTACGGCGATTCTCCGGAGGACGCTGACGAGTTCGCCGAGTACGGCCCCGATTACGACGAGGACGAGCACGACCCTACGTACGGCTCCTACAGCGTTACGACACCGCGCGCACGCGCTGCCGCTGCGGCGGCCGCGCGCACGGGAGGGTCTACGGCTTCAAACGATTTCCCGCGCCTCGTCTCCATCGACGACGTGAGGGCATCTTCGCGCCGCAGTGAAACGTCTTCGTCGGCGAGCTCGTCTCAACGCACTTTCGTGAAAACCTCGGCGCCTTCCTACGCTTCGCCGCGCAGCCTTGCGCAGCGCGATGTCGACGTACGTTCGAGCGGTCTGAACTCGCTGTTCCCTCCCGCTTCCGCCTCCGAAGATCCAGTCGTCCCGCCGTCGTCCCAAGTTGCTTCCGCCGGCTCTCCTGCGGCTTACGACCCGTACAAGGCTTACGAGGATTCGGCGGCGTCCGCATCGCATGCTCCGGCTCGCTCGCTCTCGGTCTTGAAGCCGGTAGGCTACGGCGACGTGGAGCGCATCGCCAAGACGCTCAAGTCCGGCGACGTCGTCGTCATCGTGCTGCGCAATACGCCGGACGATCTGGCCAAGCGCATCCTTGACTTCTCGTTCGGCGTGGCGAGCGCTCTCGACGCGAGCGTGGAATGCCCCGGTGACAAGGTCTTCGCGCTGACGCGGGGTGCTGCGCTCGGCGCGGCTGAACGTCAGGCGCTTCGCAACCAGGGAGTTCTGTAGATGGTCGAGCCGCAGCGCCCGCGCGTGCTCGTCGTCGGTGCTGGCAAGATGGGGGAGGCCCTTGTCGCTGGATGGCTGTGCGCCCGCACGGGGCCGGCATCCGGCATCGACGCCTCCTGTGTGACGACGGTGAACCGTGCAGTCGAGCGCCGGACGTACCTTGCGGCGACCTACGGGGTCGCCACCGTGGCCGCCCTCGCTGAGGCCCCACAGGCCGATATGGTCGTACTTGCAGTAAAACCCCAGGTTATGGGCGATGTTCTTCAGGGAATCGACCACATGGCGCCCTTCCAGGGCGGTCCGTGCGGTCCGCTGTTCGTTTCCATCGCGGCAGGTCTTTCGACGGAACGGCTCGCTGCCATGCTTCCCGAGGCGGCACGTATCGTGCGCGTCATGCCGAACATGCCGCTCATGGTAGGCGAGGGTGCGTCGGGCGTTTGCGCGGGGCGGGAGGCGCTTCCGACTGACGGGACGTACGTGCGCGACCTGTTCGGCTGCTTGGGTGAAGCCGTCCTCGTCGACGAGGACGCCATGGATGCGGTCTGCGCGCTTAGCGGGTCGGGTCCGGCGTACGTTGCGGCGTTCATCGAGGCGCTTGCCGCCGCCGGTGCGCGCGCGGGTCTCGATGCCGCGCTCTCCGAGCGCCTCGCTGTGCGCACGGTGCTCGGCACGGCGCGCTACCTTGTTGAAACCGGTTCGTCGCCCGCTCAAACGCGCGAGGCCATCTGCAGTCCCGGGGGCACAACGCTCGCGGGGCTTGCGGCTCTGGACCGTGCGGGATTCTCACATGCCGTCGATGAGGGCGTGGCCGCTGCCGCTGCGCGCTCGAAGGAGCTTGGTTCATCGTGTTGACGTTCAAATACCTTCTTATTTCCCTGTCCGATGTGTATACTACCGTGCTGTTCGTGTACGTGCTCATGTCCTGGATTCCTATGCAAAGGGGGGTCGTCGCCGACATCTACC
>CAUVMU010000170.1:0-4431 GCA_963552775.1 uncultured Eggerthellaceae bacterium
GTTCCACAGCCCCTGCTCCCTGCCGTAACGGTAGATCTCCAGCTGGGTGGCGTAGGCGTCGCTGCCCGACAGGCGCCGCTCGAGCGCGATGCCCGCATCCGCAAGCTCGCCCACCACCCGATCGGACACCGCGAGGGTGCCGCCGACCACGATGACGCTCGAAACGCCGAGCTCCCGCAGGGCGGAAAGCGTCGAAGCGTTCATATGCTCCGTTTCGCTGAACAGAATCGGGCCGCGCGTGGCCGCAAGCCCCGCAGCCGAAAGCGCATCGACCCACGCCTCGCCCGGACCTGCGATGATGGCGGAACGCGAGCCGTCAGGATACGCCGCAAGCGCTTCGGCGGCCGCCGTTTCGTACATACTGTTCCCTGCGTAACCGTACACGGACACCGGCGAGGGGACCTTTTCGTTGACCTGCGGCGCGAAATCGTCGCGCACCGATGCGGGCGCAAAGGCCCCCGTGGGCGCACCGATGCGCTCGGACGAGGCGCAAGCGCCCTCGTCGCCTGCAGCTATCTCGCCCGAAGCGACGGCAGCCGCGATATCCTCGGCGCTCGGCGAGAGCGATTGGTCGCCCTCGACCGTGGCCCAGGCATCAGCTGAGGGAAGCAGTGCGAAAGCGAGGGAAAGGGAGAGGGCGAAAGCCGCGCCTGCGCGAGGCGCCCTCGGGTGCCAAATCTGCATAGAGAACCTCCAATAGCATGACGGTACCGGACTATCGTAAAGGAAAGCTCGCTTTCCGCCGCCTTGCAGCGGCCAATCTGCCGATACGCCCCAGCAAAAACCCACGAATAGGATGGGTGCGGCGATCGCGCCGAACCCGAGCAAGCGACCAATGCGCGGCGCCGGCAACGGCTGAGAGCGGGGCCGGCTCTCAGCGCTCGCGGCGGCGCAGCGCTCCTCTCACGGCCCGCGGGAGGGCAAGGGCCGCGCGACCTGCGCGGTAGGACGCCGACGATTCGTACTCCTCGCGCACGGCGCGCGCCGCATCCTCGGCCGCGCATGCGGCGTCGCGGCGCGCCTGGGCGCGCAGGCTCTCCGTGCCCACGAGCGCATGGTCGAACAGGGCGTCCCAGGCCAAAGGCGCGAGGGCGTCCTCGTCGGCCCGTTCGTGCACGGGCGCTTCGCCCGAGAACACGCGCTTCCAGGCCGCCTCGTAATCGTAATCGCGAAACCCCTTGAAGCACGCAAGCGCTCCTGCGCAGAGCTCGCGGTAGCGCGCGGCGTCGGAAAGCGCGCCGAGAGCGACGGCGGCTGCTCCGGATACGTCGCCGATATCGACCGAAAGCACGCCTGCGCTCCGGTCGAAGGGCAGATACGACAGCCGGTACATCACGGTAGGCAGCCCTGCGGCGCTCGCCTCGAGCAGCACCATGTTGAAGCCCTCGATCTCGGTCGTGGACACGAGCAGCGCGGCGTCGCGATAGAACGGCGCCACGTCGCGCTGATACCCCGCAAGCTCGACCGCCTCGGCCACGCCCAGGTCGGCCGCGCATTCGAGCACGAGGCCCTCCTGAGCGCCGTCTTCGCTTTTGCCGACCATGACCAGGCGTGCATCGGGGATGCTCCGGCGCACGGCAGCCAGAATGCGCACGGCGTCTACGGGACGCTTGCGCTCCTCGAAGCGGCCCACCCACAAAAGGACGGGCGCCGGGCCGAGCAGGCGGTCCTGCGCGCTCACCCGATCGAGGAAGGACCAGTCCACCGGATTGGGGATGCAGAAGGCACGTGGGGTGAACTGCGCGTAGAACCACCGGTTGACCTCGGTTTCGGCGACGAGCGCGTCGCAGGAGCCCACCAGGCGGGGCAGAAGCGAGAAATAGTCGCGCACGTCGTATTCGACCGCTAGGGGGAAGGTGAACACGCCGTGGGTGTTGAGCACGAACCGCACGCCCGCCTTGCGGCACAGCATGAGATCGAACAGGAGCTCGTGGGAAAGCCAGGCGTGGTCGACGAACGCGTCGATGTCGTGCGCCTTCACGATGCGGCGCAGCTCCTCGGTGCGCGCGCGCATGCTTCCGCGCACGTCAGCGGCATCGAGCCAGGGAAGCCGCTCGAGAGCGGCCTGGGACGGGAGCGGGTATGACGCCTCGTCGGGAGCGTCGTGCGTAACGACCGTCACGCGCAGGCCCCACTTCACGAACTCGTGCGCGAGCAGGGTCATGGCCATCTCCACCCCGCCGTTGCCCGTGCGAAAGTAGAACAGGGCCACGGAGCGCACCTCGCGCGCAGGCGCGGGGAAATCCACCGAAGCGAGCTCGCGGGCGAGCACCGCCTTCTCGGCGGCGCCCGGGCATAAAGCCGCCATCTGGGCGATCAGCGCCGGTGCGGCCGAGAGGCCCTGGCGTTCGAACTCGCGTAAGCTGCCGCGCAGGGCGTTGAGGTCCAGTGACATGCAAACCGTCCTTTTTCGCATCGGTCGTTTCCGTCGGTCGCATCTCAGTATAACGCAGGGCGAGCGCTCCGAAACGCGGCGCGCGCGGCATGGTTTTATCTTCAAGGTTGCCCCGAAACGGCGAAGGGGAGGCTCGCCCGCTCGCGCGCACGGTATAATCCCCAAGGAATGCAGTCAGCTACCGAAAGGGAGACCATGCCTCGTTTCACCATCGTCGTGCCTGCTTACAACAATGCAGTGCTGTTGACGGACTGCCTTGACAGCATCGCCGCCCAGACGTTTTCCGACTGGGAATGCATCGTCGTCTCGGATGCGAGCCCCGACAACACGGCCGACATCGTGCGCGACTACGCGAGCCGCGACGCGCGTTTCTCGCTCGTGGAAAAGCCCGTGAACGAGGGGCTGCACCTGACCCGCGCCACGGGAACGGCACAGGCTACCGGCGACTACGTGCTCTACCTCGACGCCGACGACGAGCTGGCGGGGCCCGACGTGCTCGCCGCCCTCGGGACCGAACTCTCAGCGAATCCCGTCGACATCCTGCGTTTCGGCCTCGTAGCCGAGGCGGACAACAGCACCCCCGATGAGAGCGCGCGCAACTTCGCGGCTTGGAGCAACGCGGAAAGCGGGCCTCTGTCCGGCATGCAGGCCCTCGAGGGTGCCTTCCTCGAGAACAAAGGCTACCGCCTCCCCTGGCACATGACCCACCGCACCTTCGAACGCACGCTCGTCCAGCGCGCCTTCGCCGCCATGACCGGCAAGCGGCTCGAGCGCGCCGAGGACGCCTACGAGTACTTCGTCGTCGCGAGCCTCGCCGAAACGGAGCGCGCGCGCTGCGACATCATGGGCTACCGCTACCGCATGGGCGCCGGTGTCACGAACTCCAACGCGCTTTCGGCCGAGCGCTTCGCCGCCGAGGCCCGGGCCATGCGCGACTGTTACGCCGCCGCCGCGGACTATGCGGCCTCCTTCGAGCCAGCCGACCTCGCGCTCGCTGCACGCGGCCTCAAGCGCAAGCTGCTCGAATCGGCTGCGAACATCTGGCACGAGCGCGTCCCTGCCGACCAGAAGACCGCCGCCGCACGCGATTTCGCGCGCATCGTCGGCGCGGCGGAAGCCGACTGCGAGTTCTACCGTTTCGTGCGCGACCGCGCCTACGCCCACCTCGACGCGCGCACCTTCCCCGCCGAAGACGACGAGCTGCACCTCGTGACCGCCATCGCACGCGAGCACTTCGCAGGCGACGCGCCCGCCGAGGAGCAGATCCGCCTCGACGCCATGAAGGAGCGCGCCGAATCGCACCTGCTCGACCTGGCGCTGCGCGAGCGCCGCGAGTCCTACGAGCAGCAGCCCGTGCGCATATTCGTCTCGGCCCATAAGAACGTCGACCTGTTCGACAGCAGCGTGCTCCAACCGGTCCAGGTCGGCGCCGCGCAGGCCGGACAGCGCTTCGAGCTCATGTACCACGACGACGAGGGCGACAACATCTCGCACCTCAACCCGCTGTACTGCGAGCTCACGGCCCAGTACTGGGCTTGGAAGAACGTCGATGCGCCCTACCTGGGTTTCTGCCACTACCGCCGTTACTTCGACTTCTCCGCGACCCGCCATGCGGAAAACGAGTGGGGCGAGGTCATGGACGACTACATCGACGAGGCCGCCCAACGCGCCTACGCGCTCGACGACGAGGCCATCATCCGCGCAGTCGAGGGCTTCGATGTCATCACGACCGAGATCAAGGATCTGCGCCGTTTCCCGGGATCAGACAGCACGCCGCTCAAACAGTACAAGGCGGCGCCTTACCTGCATGATGACGATCTCATCAGGTCATTCGCCATTTTGGAAGACCTCCACCCCGAATACAAGCAGGACGTGGAGGAGTTCGCAAACGGCAACCACTCGTGCTTCTGCAACATGTTCATCATGCGCAAGGAGCTCTTCGACGCCTACTGCGCCTGGCTCTTCCCCATTCTGGAGAGGTTCGTCGAAACGACCGACATGAGCCTGTACAGCCGCGAGGCCCTACGCACGCCCGG
>CAUVMU010000171.1:0-4400 GCA_963552775.1 uncultured Eggerthellaceae bacterium
CAAGCCAGAGACCCTTGGTCAAGCAGGCACGCGCGTACGTGCAGGCTGAAAACGACCTCGCCGCAGCCAAGGAGATGCTTTCCGACCCCGACATGAAGGAGTTCGCCCAGGAGGAGATCGCCGAGATCGAAGCGCGCCTGCCGGGCATCGAGGAAGAGGTCAAGTTCATGCTCATCCCGGCCGACCCGGCTGACGAGAAGGACATCATCGTGGAGATCCGCAGCGGTGCGGGCGGTGATGAGGCGGCTCTCTTCGCAGGCGATCTGTTCAAGATGTACGAGCACTTCGCCCAGCTCCAGGGTTGGAAGATCGAAACGCTCGACGTGTCTCCCTCCGAGGCGGGCGGCTACAAGGAGATTCAGTTCAAGGTCAAAGGCGACCACGTCTACTCCGTCATGAAGTTCGAGAGCGGCGTGCACCGTGTGCAGCGCGTTCCCAAGACCGAAAGCCAGGGGCGCATCCATACCTCCACGGCCACGGTCGCCGTGCTTCCCGAAGCCGACGAGGTCGAGGTCGAAATCAACGTGAACGACCTGCGCATCGACGTGTACCGCGCCGGGGGCCCGGGCGGGCAGTGCGTCAACACGACCGACTCGGCCGTGCGCATCACGCACATCCCGTCGGGTTTGGTCGTGCAGTCCCAGGACCAGAAGTCGCAGCTGCAGAACAAGGTCGCGGCCATGGCCGTCCTGCGCGCTCGCCTGTACGAGAAGATGCTCTCCGAGCAGCAGGAGGCCGAGGGTGCGGCTCGTCGCAGCCAAATCGGCACGGGAGACCGTTCCGAGAAGATTCGCACGTACAACGGGCCTCAGGACCGCGTGACCGACCATCGCATCGGCTACAACGGCACGTACAACGGCGTGCTGCTCTCGGCCGGCGGAGCGGGCCTTGGGGAGCTCATCACGGCGCTTCAGGCGGCCGATCGCGCCAAGAAGCTCGAAGCGGCGGTCTAGGCCGCGTTCATGGAGGAATCCGAGCAGGATAGCTGGACCGTTCGCCGCGCCCTTACGTGGACGGAGGGCTACCTCGCGCGCAAGTCCGACGAGAACCCTCGACTTTCGGCGCGTTGGCTCATGGAGCACGCGACCGGTCTTACGCGTCTGCAGCTGCTCATGGACCCCAATCGGGTTCTTTCCCTCGCTGAGCTCGATGCGCTGCACGGTTTCGTCGCGCGCCGGGGTACGGGCGAACCCTTGCAGTACATCGTAGGGGAGGCTGCGTTTCGTCATATCACCGTGAAGGTGCGGCCCGGCGTTCTCATCCCGCGCCCTGAAACCGAGGTCCTCGTGAGCGAGGCGCTCGCCCTGCTGCCGCGCCCGGCGCGTCCGCGCGGTCTCGACGACGACCTTATCGGGGCATTGGCCGCCCAGGCCGATACGGTCGAGTCCGACCACGGTGATGCGGCGTATTCCGAGGCGGTCAAATCGGCCATCTACGCGGCGCGCGCGGCGCTTGACGCGCGCGAGGAGGGCGCGCGCGCTCTGCTCGTGGCGGACATCTGCACCGGGTCGGGCTGCATCGCCTGCTCCATCGCCTCCGAGCATCCCGATACGCGCGTGCTCGCCAGCGACGTGTCCCCTGAAGCGGTGGCGCTCGCCCGCGAGAACGTCGAAGCGCTCGGTCTCGGCGAGCGGGTGGCGGTGCGCCAGGGGGACCTCGGCGAGCCGTTCGTCCGCTTCGAGGGGCGTATCGACCTGGTTGTTTCCAACCCGCCCTACATCCCCGCTCCCGTTTTGGCCAAACTACCGCGCGAGGTGTCGGCCTTCGAACCGGCGCTCGCGCTCGACGGCGGCGCCGACGGCCTCGACGTGTACCGCCATCTGCTCGCCTGGTGCGTCCGTGCGCTCGCGCCCGGTGGCGCCTTCGCATTCGAACTGCACGAAACCTGCCTTGACGAGGCAGCCGAGCTGGCGCGCGCGGCGGGTTTTTCCGACGTGCGCATCGTCGCCGACCTGGCGGGTCGTCCGCGCGTGCTCACGGCCCGCCGCGGCGAGTCTTAGGGCGCCCTGCGCCGGAGAGGAGACCGTCCCATGAGGGAGGAAAACGCTTTGCTGGAGAACCTCGACGAAGCCGTCGCGTTGCTCACGGCCCGCCTTGGCGCGCGAAGCCCCCAGGTGGGAATCATTTTGGGCTCGGGGCTGAACCCCCTCGCCGAGCGCATCGAGGATGCGGAGTACGTGCCGTTCTCCGAAGTGCCGCACATGAAGGCGAGCACGGCTACGGGCCACGTGGGTCGTTTCGTGTGCGGTGCGCTCGGCGGGGCCTGCGTGCTCGCCATGCAGGGCCGTCTGCACGGGTACGAGGGGAATACGGCCGAGGAGGTCGCCTTCCCCGTGTGGCTCATGCACCGTCTCGGCATCGATGCCCTCATTACCACGAACGCGGCCGGTGCCATCAACGAGGCGTACCGGGTGGGCGATTTCTGCATCATGAGCGACCACCTCAACTTCACGGGTCGCAACCCTGTGGCATCGATGGATCCGGCGGGGCTGGCGTTCCGTTTCTTCTCCATGAAGAACGCCTACGACCCCGCGTTGCGCGCGTGCGCCCACACGGTTGCCGCACGTGAGAACGTGCGCGTGCAGGAAGGCGTCTACCTGGGGCTTTTGGGCCCGAGTTTCGAAACGCCGGCCGAGATCCGGATGTTTCGCTCGTGGGGGGCCGACACGGTCGCCATGTCGGTCGTCGAGGAGGTCATCGCCGCCCGTCACGTGGGGATGCGCGTGCTCGGTATCTCGCTCGTATCGAACATGGCGTGCGGTATCGAGGGCGCCTCTCCCTCCGATGTGGAGGTTTTCGAGGTCGCCCGTTCCCGCGAGGACGATTTTGCGCGCCTGATTTGCGGCGTCCTGGAAAGCCTGTAGGCACGTGGCCGGGCCTTTGCGACTCCATATCCTTGCGAGCGGCAGCGCGGGGAACGCCGCGCTCGTAGAGGATGCAGCGACCGGGCGAGGCCTGCTCATCGACTGCGGCATCTCGAAGCGCGCGTTTTTCGCGGGTTGCTTCGAAGCGGGCTTCGACGTCGCGCGACTCGAGGGCCTTCTCGTGACTCACGAGCATACCGACCATACGAAGGGTCTCGGCGTGGTGGCGCGCGGGCTGGCGCGCTTGGGTGTCGAGGTCCCTCTGTTCGCGAATCCGCGCGTCGTCTCGGCAAGCTATGAGGTGCGCGACGCGGGCAAGACGGCCGAGCTGCGCGCCTTCTCGTGCGGGGACGCGCTTTCGATAGCCGGCATGGCGGTCCATCCGTTTTCCACCTCGCATGATGCGGTCTTCTCATGTGGGTTCCGCATCGAAGCGGCGGGCGACGTGCTCGGGTTCATGACCGATACCGGCACGGTTACGGGAGAGGCCCACGAAGCGCTTCTCGGAGTGCGCATCCTCGGTCTTGAGAGCAACCACGATCCTGAGATGCTGCGCACGGGCCCCTACCCGGCTTCGGTGAAGGTGCGCGTTGCCTCCGACCGGGGCCATCTGAGCAACGGGCAGGCGACCGTCGAACTGGAAAGCCTGCTTACTCCAGCGCTCGAACAGGTGGCGGCCCTGCACGTATCGCGGCATAACAACACGTATCGCGCGCCTCTTGAGGCGTTTCAGACGGTGCTGTCCCGCGCGGGGCACGTCGCCCAGGTGCACGTGGGGTATCAGGAACGTGTCGAGAGCCTTGTGTGAGGATGAGGTGCGGCCTGGTTGAAGGCCGGAAATCAAGCTATACTGCCAAAAGCGTATCGAGAGGTTGCAAGGCGCGAGCCTCGGCGGGCGCGGGGAGAGGAAGTTCCGGTGGCCGAGGAGCCGTACATCGATAAGGAACCGCAGGTCGTTGTAACGTTTGCGACGGTGTCCGACGCCATGGCCGTCGAAGATTCGGCCCGTTCGCGTGCCCTGCCCGGACGTCTTGCCCCTATTCCGGCGAAAATATCCGCCGGATGCGGGATGGCCTGGTGCGCTCAGGCCTCGAAACGCGCTCCGCTCGAAGGGGCTCTACGCGAGCGGGGGCTGTCGTTCGAAGGAATCCATATCATCTGAGAGGGTGCGATTGCCCGGGAGAGGGGCGGTCATGGAGACAGGCGAGACGGTGGAGGCGACGCTTCCGCGCACGTACGAGGAGTTCGACGAGCAACGCCGTCGCAGCTTCATCCGCGTGAAGGATTACAAGCAGGCGGGCGGCAAGCTCGTGGGGTATCTGTGCTCCTACTCGCCGCTCGAGCTCATCGATGCGGCCGGTGCGGCGGCGGTGGGGCTGTGCGGCACGAGCAACGAGACGGTTCCTGCAGCCGAGACGGTACTGCCCTCGAACCTCTGCCCGCTCATCAAATCGACCTAAGGGTTCGCGGTCTCCGAGAAATGCCCGTACACGAAAAACGCGGACCTCATCATCGGTGAGACCACCTGCGACGGCA
>CAUVMU010000172.1:0-4378 GCA_963552775.1 uncultured Eggerthellaceae bacterium
TTCGGATATTTCAAGAAGCCTTAAAGCTTTGGCAAGAGAGATGAAGGCTCCTGTGATTGCATTGTCACAGCTTTCAAGAGCCTGTGAGACAAGACTTGACCACAGACCTATGCTTTCAGACCTTAGAGAGTCGGGAGCTATCGAGCAGGATGCCGATGTCGTTATGTTTCTATACAGAGATGACTACTACAATAAAGATACCGAGCATCCCAATGAAGCTGAAGTAATTATTGCAAAGCAAAGAAACGGTGCAATAGGTACTATAAATCTTGTGTGGAAGCCGGATATAACAAAGTTTGTAAATATGGCGAGATGATTTGTCTCGCTTTTTTTGTTGTATATTTTGACAATAAAAAAGGACCTGCAAAGCAGGTCCGTGATAAGCAATGATTACCTGAGCAAGTAATAATTAAGCTATAATAGCCTCTGTTGGGCAACCTGAAGCACAAGTTCGGCAACAGGAAGTTCTGGGCGGAGGGCTGCTACGTCTCCACCGTCGGGCTGAACGGGGCCGCTATAGCCAGGTACATCCGGGAGCAGGAGGCCCACGACTGGGCCCTGGACAAGCCGAGCGCCAAGGAATACGAGGACCCCTTCGCCAGGCAGGCCGCTTCTAGCGGCCCGCCAAGGAGGCAAGGGCGATGCGGCCTGAACGGAGTGAGGGCCGGCGCCTTGAGACGCTGGCCCGTCAATCCATGGGGTTATACCCCCAGAGCAAACCACCCGCTATGCGGGTGGTCATGATTTGCGGGGTGCCTTCTCCTCTTTCTCTGGGAACCCTTTCGCCTACAGAGCGAACGAGAGGCCGTCAAAGGCCGTCTCGACGCGGCCTGCGTACTGTTTCAGATAGTCTTCGAGCTCGGCGAGCGTGATGGGCTCGTCGTAGTGCATGGCCAGATGCGTGAGGTAGAGTTTGCCCACGTCGAGGGAAAGGCCCTCCTCGATGGCCTCCTGGATGCTGTGATGGTCGTTCGGCGACCAGTTCTTTTTCCAGAACGTCGAGTCGAGGGCCATGATATCGACGTCGCGCACGCGTTCGGCTGTCTCGTCAGGCAGCCTTCCCGTGTCGGACGCGTAGAACAGGCGCGTGCTCTCCGTTTCCAGCAGGTAGCCGAACGTGCCCGGCGCGTGCGTGACGGGTAGGGCCGTGTAGCGCACGCCGTCGAACTCGACGGTATCGAACGCCGCAAGCGGCTTGCGGTCGAGGCAGTACATCATGTAATGGAACTCGGCCTCGAGGCTGTCGAGCGTGATCTGGCTGGCGTAGGTGGGCAGCGCCCGTTTCATGACGAGCTGCACCATGTACTCCAGCTCGCCGCAGCCTCCCACATGGTCGTAGTGCCAGTGCGTGTAGAGCAGCCGGTCGATAAGGCGCACGTCCTCGCGAATGAGGTAGGAGCGGATATCGGGCGGCGTGTCGATGACCACGGTCTGCTCGCCGCGCACCATGCCGCCGCAGTCGCCCCGTCGCGCGCGCGGGTCGCGCCGCGCCTCCTCGCAGGCGGGGCAGCTGCAGAAGAACGCCGGCACACCGCATCCGGCACCGGTTCCGAGGAACGTGAACGTGTGCTTCGACATAGTCGCGGGTATCTTTCGCCTACGCGTTCGCCTTCGGGTCGTCGGCCACGACTTCCTTGAGCGAGGCCGCAAGCCCCGCAAGGCCCTGCAGGTTCGAGGGGATGATGAGCTTCGTGGCCTGCCCGCGCGAGACCTCTTTGAGCGCCTCGAACGATTGGAGCGCGATGACGGCCTGGTCGGCGCCGGCCTCGCGCACGACGCGGATACCGTCGGCCGTAGCATGCTGCACGTTGCGGATAGCCTCGGCCTCGCCCTCGGCCTCGCGGATCTGACGCTCCTTCTCGGCCTCGGCGGCGAGGATGATGGTCTGTTTCTTCGCTTCGGCTGCAAGGATCTGCGCCTGCTTGTTGCCCTCGGCGATGGTGATGGCGCTCTGCTTCTGACCCTCGGCCAAAAGCACCGCCTCGCGCTTCTCGCGTTCTGCCTTCATCTGCTTCTCCATGGCCTGCTGGATAGCGGCCGGCGGCGTGATGTTCTTGACCTCGACGCGGTTGACCTTGATGCCCCAGGCGTCGGTCGCCTCGTCGAGAATGGAGCGCATCTGGGCGTTGATGGTGTCGCGCGACACGAGCGTCGTATCGAGGTCCAGATCGCCGATGATGTTGCGCAGCGTGGTGGCCGTGAGGTTCTCGATAGCCATGATGGGGTTCTCAACACCGTAGCAGTACAGACGCGGGTCCATGACCTTGAAGTAGATGACCGAGTCGATGGACATGGTCACGTTGTCCTTCGTGATGACGGGCTGCGGCGGGAAGTCGGCCACCTGCTCTTTGATGGACACGCGTGCGCGAATGCGGTCGATGAACGGCACCTTGACGTGCAGGCCGTTGCCCCACGTGGTGAGGTAGGAGCCGAGGCGCTCCACGACGACCATCTCGGCCTGGGGAACGATCTTGATGCAGGTGACGCAGAAGAGCACTGCCACGACGACGATGACGAGAAGACCGATGAGCATAGGTTACATCCTTTCCACTACCAGTTTTATGCTGTGCTGCGCGACGACGCGCACGCGGGCGTCGCGCAGGATAACGCTTCCATCTGCCGAAACAGCTGACCAGGTCATATGGTCGGGCGTTTCGATACGGCCCTTGAGCGCCGCGTTGTCGATATCCTCGACGACGACGGCGTGCTGGCCGACGGGCGTGGCCTCATGGGCCTCCCCGCGGGCGCGGTATTTGAGAACCACGGGGCGCAGCAGAAGAAGGCATGCGATCGAAACGACGAGGAAGACGACGATTTGCACGATGAGGTCGGCACCGAGCATTGCAGCCGCGAACGCGGCGAAGGCGCCGATGATGAACCATACGGTGATAAGGCCGAACGAGACAACTTCGACGATGGCCATGATGACCGCGATACCGAGCCACAAATAGGAGTCCATGGGTAAACATCCTTTCGTTTTCGTTCAGTATACCAAAGCAAGGCGCGTTGGAAGCGCTGTGCGGCTCCAGTTAACCAAAGCAAGGCGCGTTGGAAGCGCTGCGCAGCTCCAGTTAAAGTTACCCACACTTTCGTTCGCGCTTCATGGGAGGATTTCGATCGGATATTCGGCGGGTATCAGGAATATGATGCCGCCAGGAATACGATGTCGCCAAAAATACGATGCAGCACGCAACTCGAATTTCTATTGAAAACAAATACCATATGTGACAAAATTTCTCAATGACAATAATCATCGGGAAAGATGCTCGGAAGGTGTGCATGCGGATCAAGCGGGATAAATACCTGAACGACCTCATCCTGCGTATGGGCAACGGTCTTATCAAAGTCATCACGGGTGTGCGCCGATGCGGCAAGACCTACCTCATGTTCGACATCTTCAGTGCCTACCTGCGCGAGTCCGGCATCGACGGCTCCCATATCATCGAAGTGGCGCTCGATGAAGGCGAGTTTGCGGCCCTGTGCGACCCTGCGGTGCTTTCCGCTTACATACGTGAGCGGATAACCGATGCGGAAAGCCGCTATTACGTGCTCATCGACGAGGTGCAGCGCACGATAAGCGACGAGGAGCGCAAAGACGCCTCGAACCCTCCGCGCATCTACGGCGTGCTCAACAGCCTGCTGCGTATGAGGAACGTGGACGTCTACGTGTCCGGCTCCAACTCGAAGTTCCTCTCGAGCGACATCATGACCGAATTCCGCGGGCGCGGCGACCAGGTGCGGGTGAGACCCTTGTCGTTCTCGGAGTTCATGCAGGTTTACAACGGCGACGTCTATCGCGGTTGGAGCGAATACGCTACCTTCGGCGGCATGCCGCTCATCTGCACCATGAGGACCGACGAGCAGAAGATGGCGTATCTTGAGAACCTTTTCGCTGAAACCTACATGAAGGATATCATCGCAAGGAACGGCATCGTCAAAACCCAAGAGCTCGATGATTTGATGGACATGCTCGCATCTTGCATCGGAGCGCTCACTAACCCGCTCAAGATACAGGCGACTTTCAAATCAGAACTGCATTCCGACATCGCCCGCAACACCGTCGAGTCGTACATCGGGTACTTCGAGGACTCCTTCCTCGTTGAAGAGGCGAGACGCTACGATGTGAAGGGACGTAAACATATCGGCAGCCCTAAAAAATACTACTTCGAGGACGTGGGGCTGCGAAATGCGCGCCTCGGGTTCAGACAGGTCGAACAGACGCATATCATGGAGAACGTCATCTATAACGAGCTGCGCATGCGCGGGTTTTCCGTGGACGTTGGCGTGGTGGAGAAGCGTGTGCGTGACAACCGTGGCAAGCAGATTCGCAAGAGCCTCGAATGCGACTTCGTGGCGAATCGTGGCAACGACCGCTAAT
>CAUVMU010000173.1:0-4377 GCA_963552775.1 uncultured Eggerthellaceae bacterium
ACGAAGCTGCGGGCACACCCGCCGCCTGCAGCTCTTCGGGATAGCAGACCGCGAACTCCATGTTCGAGGCGGGGAGACCCGCCCGTCTCCACGCCGCCTCCGCACCTTCCCGAGCACGAGCTATGGCTGTGGCGTCGTGGTCGACTCCCAGCACGAACCCGTCCGCGCCCGCGCACTCGGCCAGGGCAAAGGCCCCCTTCCCGTTGCGGCATTCCACGTCGAGAATCCGCTTACCCGCCAGATCGTCGGGCAGGACCATACGACACGTCCCCTCGAATCCCCCGTCGATCGAGAGGGCTCCGTAGTACGTCTCCAAAATCGCGGTCTTGTCGTCAGCGGCCATCGGCAACCCGAACGCGTGCTCCATGAGGGTCCTTTCGTGCAGTTCGCGCTCAGCGTCTCGCGTTCAACGCTCGACGGTTCGCACCTTGCGTTCCGCGCCTATGGTACCACTCCGCATCGGACGCCAACACGTCCGAGGCCGAGCGCAAGCGTGCGTTCCGCGCCTATGGTACCACGCCGCATCGGACGCAGGTATGGGGGCGAGCGGGAAGGAGAACCGGGTGCGAACGCGAACGCGAGCCCGATTGGGCGCGGGGCCTCAGCTCGCGCACAGAGCGCGCATGAGCGCTGAACGCGCTCATGCCGCCCGCGAGCGCCCTCAAACCGTACCCGTCGCGGCCCGTGCAAACCGTTCGCCCGATTTTATTGCGGTAAGCAGGGGAAAGTTGCATCCCGCCAAAACGCGACCCGTGCAGAGGCTACAATGACCCTACGACCTTCAGGAGAAAGGAAGCGCCATGCCTCAGATTCATTGCCTCAACAACATCTCCCCCCGCGGTACTGACAAACTTCCCGAGAGCTACACGCTCACCGATGACTTCTCACAGGCCGACGGTGTGCTCGTGCGCAGTGCCTCCCTGCACGACGCCGAGTTCCCGCCGAGCCTGCTCGCCATCGGGCGCGCAGGAGCCGGCGTGAACAACATCCCGCTCGACCGCTGCGCCGAAGAGGGCATCGTGGTGTTCAACGCACCGGGCGCGAACGCCAACGCCGTGAAGGAGATCGTCATCTGCTCGCTGTTGCTGGGCAGTCGCGGAATCGTCGAGGGTATCGACTGGGTCCGTGCCAACGCCGACGATCCTGCGATTGCGAAATCCGTCGAGAAGGCGAAGAAGGCCTTCGCCGGCCGCGAGATAGCCGGCAAGAAGCTCGGCGTCATCGGACTGGGAGCCATCGGCGCGCTCGTGGCGAACGCGGCCATCGACCTGGGGATGGAGGTGTACGGTTACGACCCGTACATATCCGTCGCCACTGCATGGCGCATCTCGAGCAAGGCGCACCTTGTCACCGATCTCGACGAGCTGTGCCGCACCTGCGATTACCTGACCATCCACGTGCCGGCCCTCGATTCAACCCGCAACATGATCGGAGCGCGCCAGATAGAGCTCATGAAGGACGACGCCGTGCTCCTGAACTTCTCGCGCGAAACGATCGTCGACCTTGAAGCCCTCGTCTCCGCGCTTGAAGCCGGCACGCTCGGACGTTATATCACGGACTTCGCCCATCCCATGACCGTAAAGGCCAAGGGCGTCATCACCGTACCCCACCTGGGCGCATCGACCGCAGAAGCCGAGGACAACTGCGCCGTCATGGCGGTGAAGGAGCTCGTCGACTTCCTGGAGAACGGCGCTATCGTCAACTCCGTGAACTTCCCCGCCTGCTCGCGCGGACCGCGTCCTGCCGATGGGGCACGTATCTCCGTGCTGCATCGCTCCGTCGAGGGGCTTCCCGCTCGCCTTTCCGCCGCCGCAGAAGAGAGTCTGGTCGGATTCGACAGCGCCGAGCGCGGCGCGTTCGGCTGCACGCTCATGGACCTCGCCGCCGCACCCGCGACTGAACTGCTTGAGGCGCTCGAGTCGCTCGAGGGGGTCATCCGCGTGCGCGTGCTGGGATAGCGCCCCGCTGCCGCGCCCTCTCCGTTAGGCAGAAGGCGGAAGCGTGTTGCCCGCCATGAGGTACTCGTTCGCCATCCGGCGATTCAAATGGAACGAGACCGTCGTCCCCTCGCCCAGGCCGCTTTCGACCTCCATCCGCGCATCCGACCCGAAATAGCTCCTCATGCGGTCGCGCACGTTCTTCACCGCGATGCCGAGCCCTTGCGCCGACGAAGGATGCATGATATTGTTGCGCGTCTCCTCGGACATGCCGATACCGTCGTCCATAACGCAGATGATCACTTCGTCACCCTCGCAACGCGCGCTCACGCGAATGGTCAGGCGGCCCTCGATGGGCATAGCATGCTTCACCGAGTTCTCGACAAGCGGCTGCACCAGGAACGAAGGAACCATCATGGACGCAACTTCAGGCCCGACTTCCACCTCGAGCTTCAGGCGGTCCTCCCCGAATCGGGCCGTCTCGAACGAGAGGTAGCGCTGCACCTGGTCGATTTCGCGCTCGAGCGCGATAAGATCGCTCGAGTCCTCGAGCGTGCGCCGGTAGAACACCGCGAAGTCGCGCAGGAGCACGCGCGCCTTGGCAGGGTCGGTGCGAATAAGCGATGCGATGGTGTTGATGGTGTTGAACAAAAAATGCGGATTGATCTGCGCTTGGAGCGCCTTGAGCTCCATGCTCGTGGCAAGCCGCGTCTGCTCCTCGAGCGCCGAAGCCGCCATCTGCGTGGAAATGACCTCCGCGAACCCTTCGGCCATGGAGCGCTGCGTCTGGCTGATCTGGCTCGGCTTTCGGTAGTAGAACTTGAGCGTGCCCTCGATGTTGCGTCCGATGTACAGCGGCGTGATGATGGCGGCGTTTATGCGGGAATGCCTGTTCGGAAGCCCTATCTCCTCGGTCGTGAGCATGATGCGGCCCTCGCCGTCCTCGATAGTCTGGTGCGTCGCGCGCGTCCTGATGGCCGTGCCCTGCGGGTTCTCGGCCACCGAATAGCCGGCGTAACCGAGAATGCACTCCTTGTCGGTAATGGCCACGGCAATGGCGGCTGTCGCCGGCAGCAGCAGCTCGC
This sequence comes from uncultured Eggerthellaceae bacterium, assembly GCA_963552775.1. Taxonomy (GTDB): domain Bacteria; phylum Actinomycetota; class Coriobacteriia; order Coriobacteriales; family Eggerthellaceae; genus CAUVMU01. Next base: position 3,023 of record CAUVMU010000173.1, read on the forward strand.
AGATCTTCTGGGCGGCATCTTGCGTCAGCCCGTCCTTCGAGCACTCGAGTGTCTTGCTCGCGATCTTCAGAACAGCGTCCGATTGGCGGGCGCGCACCGAATCGGGATCCATGACGAGCCTCAGGAACGCCACGATGGACAACGTGAATGTGATTCCTGCGAATATCTGGGCTTTTATGTTATTCGTATCGGAAAGGGCCAGCCATATGATCCCGATTCCCGACACAGCCGCAATGATGATGAGCGTCATCTCGGACGTGAAGAACCGCGGCTGCGCTCCCTGCAACTGCCGCTCCGACATCGGCTTCCCCTTTCCTTCCCGTGCGATCGGCCAGTCGCACGACAACCGTGCGACGCCCGTCGCGAACCGCGCCCTAGCCGAGCACGCCCGTCTCCTTCAGCACCAGAAGCAGTGCCGCGACCAGCAAAAACCCGCCGAATATCAATCTCAGCGTCCGTTCGGGAACGCGACTGACCAAGCGCGCACCGATGAACGCTCCAGGAACCGACCCGAGCGCCACCACGATACCCGCCAGATAATCGATATTGCCCAGCAGGCCCTGTTCGATAGTGCCGGGAACCGCCAGCAGCATGACGGCCAGAAGCGATGTGCCCGATGCGAGTTTCAGGGGAATCCCCAGAAACGCCAGCATCAGCGGCACCATGATGAACCCGCCCCCGACACCCACGTATCCCGAGGCGAGCCCGGCGCCCAGGCCGATCAGCGCGCCGAGGGCGAGCTGGCGACCGGAGAGCTTCGGAGCCGCAACGCCTTCTGCCGCGCCGCCGTCCGCCTCGGCCGCCAGACCGGAGGCCGCAGCCGCACCAGCGGGCGCGGACGCAGCGGGCTGCGCAACCCGACCCGTCGCATCCTCCCGAGACCGACCGCTTCGCGAGTCCGTTACCAGGGCTTTTCCCAGTATTTTCACCGCCGAGTACGAGATGATGAGCGCGGCCACGAGCATGACGGCCCAAGGCGGCGAGATCTGCGCCAGCCACACCCCCGCAGGCGACGTGAGCGCACCGGCAAGCCCCATGGCAGCCCCGAGCCGCGGAATGCACGTCTTCCCGCGCACATGGGTCACAGCACCTGAGATCGAGGTCGGGATAATGGTGAACAGCGACGTCGCCGTAGAGGCCACGGCGCTCATGCCGAAGGCGAGGCGGAATATCGGCACCATGACCGTACCGCCCCCGATGCCGAGCAGGCCCGAGCAGATGCCGATGGCCAACCCCGCGAACGCGCTTGCCAGAATCTGTTCGATCAAGCGTCCTCACCCAGGTTCAGGCGAATCTCGCTCGTCATACCGGGGTCGAAGCCTGCAGAGGGGGCGTTCACCGACCGCACGTCCCGA
>CAUVMU010000174.1:0-4362 GCA_963552775.1 uncultured Eggerthellaceae bacterium
AATCGGGGACCAGGTAGTACGCAACGCCCGCAAGCGCCCCGGGCTGCGCGATCGTGTACGCGGCGATTCCGATGGCCATAACGATAAGGGCGGGCATCATGATGAAGTTTGCCTTCTCGATGCCGCCTTCAACGCCAAGGCCGACCACGATGAACACGATGGCCATGAAAAGCAGCATCCAGAAGAAACTCTCAACGTCGCTCGTGATGAACGCGCCGAAGAAATTACCGCCGTCGGCAAGCGCTGCGGGGCCGTTGATGAGGTAGGCCGCCGTGTACTTGGTGACCCAGCCGCCGATGATGCTGTAGTACGGCGTGATGATGAACGGTACGGCCGAAGCCAGAACACCGATGAAGGCGAACTTCGCGCCGAACTTCTTGAACGCGCCGATGGCGGACAGGCCCGTCTTGCGGCCGAGCGCCGTTTCGAGCAGCAGCAAGGACACGCCGAACGTGAACACCAAAATCAGGTACGTCAGGATGAACGTGCCGCCGCCGTACTTCGCCGCCAGATACGGAAAACGCCACATATTGCCCAAGCCGACGGCCGAAGCCGCACCGGCGAGGATGAACGCCCATTTGCCGGACCAGGCAGAACGGACAACCTCATTGCTCGTTGTCATGTTTTTTCCTCTCATGCGCCGCCACGAACAGCGACTTTCGTCCCTATTGACAATTCTGCACATTATAGCGAGATTTATCTGGAGGAAAACCCCGTTAACGGCAATTCGGCTATCATTACCCCGTCAACGAGAAATATGTGCAACGAGAAGTATGTGCAATCTCTACGCAAGGAGCGGCGAGGATATGTGTGGCATCTGCGGGTTCACCGGGGCATCGGAGCACGATCTTCCCACTCTGAAGGCGATGTGCGACATCATGGCGCACCGCGGCCCCGACGGCGAGGGCCAGTACCTCGACGAGGGCATCGCGCTTGGGCATCGCAGGCTGTCGCTTATCGACCTTGAGGGCGGCAACCAGCCCATGGTGCGCGCGACCGGCGAGGGCGCCGCGCACATCGCCTCCCCCGCTCTGCGGCAGAACGCAACGCCCTGCGCGCCCGAACCCGACGCATGCGCGCGGGGAGACTACGCCATCGTGTTCAACGGCGAAATCTACAACTACCGCGACCTGCGCACCGAACTCGAAGCCGACGGCTGGACCTTCGAAACCAGCTCCGATACCGAGGTCCTGCTCGTCAGCTACCTGGCCTGGGGCGAGGATATGCTCGAGCGCCTGCGCGGCATGTTCGCGTTCGCCATCTGGAACCGCACGGCCCGCGAGCTTTTCTGCGCGCGCGATTTCTTCGGCATCAAGCCGTTCTACTACACGGTGCAAAACGGACAGTTCGTGTTCGCGTCCGAGATCAAGAGCATCCTCGAGCACCCCGCCTACGAGCGCGAGCTCAACGAGGAGGCGCTCGCGCAGTACCTGTGCTTCCAGTTCTCGGCGCTCGACGAGACGTTCTTCAAGGGCGTGTTCAAGCTGCCCCAGGGACACTGCATGACGGTGAAAGCCGACGGCTCCTTCGAGATCAAACGCTGGTGGCGCGCCTCGTATCGCATCGACGGACAGCGCGGCGAGGTCGAGACCGTCGAGGCTATCGACGCCTGCCTGCGCGAGTCGGTGCGCTACCACAACGTGGCCGACGTCGAGGTGGGGTCGTTCCTTTCGAGCGGCATCGATTCGAGCTACATGGCGGCGTGCCTGGCCAAGGAGAACCCCGCGATCAAGACGTTCACCGTGGGCTTCGCGGAATACGAGGGCGAACGCGACGAGATATCCTGGGCGCGCGAGCTGGCCGACGAGCTGGGCATCGCCAACACGTCCAAGCATATCGGAGAAGACGAGTACTGGGAGAGCCTGCCGTGCGTGCAATGGCACATGGACGAGCCGTCAGCCGATCCGAGCGCCGTGGCGCTGTACTTCGTCGACCAGATTGCAGCCGAGCAGGTGAAGGCCGTGCTCTCCGGCGAAGGCGCCGACGAGTTCTTCGGCGGCTACCGCATCTACCAGGCCCCGTTCTCGAACAAAAAGCTCGCCTGGTGCCCCAAACCCGTGCTGCGCGGTGCCTCCAAGCTGTTGCGCATGCTCGGAATCCGCGGCGCCAACTACCTCGAGCGCGCATCGCAGACGGCCGAGGACTGGTACTACACCAATGCAAACGGCGTAGCGTTCTCACCGGCCGAACGCGACGTGCTGCTGAAGGCGCCCGCGCGCGTCTGCTCCCCGCAACAGCTCACCGCTTCCGCATACGCGGAAGTCGCCGGCGAGGACGAGGTCACGCGCATGCAGTACGTCGACCTGCAATTCTGGCTCGTGGGCGACATCCTGCTGAAGACCGACAAGATGTCGATGGCCCATTCACTCGAGTCCCGCGTGCCGTTTCTGGACCGCGAGGTGTTTCGCCTGTCCGCCACGATTCCCACGCGTTTGAAGGTGAGCGACGAGCAGACGAAGCTCACGCTGCGCCAGGCCGCCGAGCGAGCCATCCCCCGCGACTGGGCGCAGAAGGAAAAGCTGGGTTTCCCCGTTCCCGTGGTGAGCTGGCTGAGGCAGGATCGATACTACGAGCAGGTCAAGGAATGGTTCTGCGGGCCGGAAGCACAGCGGTTCTTCAACGTGGACGCGCTCGTGAAGCTGCTCGACGACCACAAGGCGGGCCTTAAGGACAACACGCGCAAGATCTGGATCGCGTACATGTTCCTCATGTGGTACCGCATCTACTTCGTCGATCGCACGATACCGAAGAAGCCCGCAGCGCGATAAGGGAGGCTTGGGCGGGGTGGCACGGGTGCCGTGGGCGGTTCCCGTCTTGCCGTACAGGACCGCGAGGAGGTTTGGGCGGGGTCGCACGGGTGCCGTGGGCGCGGGATCGCGGGAACGTGGAATCTTGGAGCAGAGAAGCTAGGCGAGCGGCACAGGATTCTATATCAAGCGGGAGGAATCTACGGCAACGAGGTGACCGTCGCCGTCCTCGAACAGAAGCAGGCGCTCGTCACGGCTCGCGTAAAGGAACGAAAAGCGTGCCAGCATCCGACCGCACGCACGCGGACTGCGATTATCCGCCGTTTCGCGCAGGCGCTCAGCTGCAGGGAGAACCTCCCGACCGCAGGATCCATCCATTTTGAAGAGCCTTTTGAGCAGGGGGCTCGACCTCCTCGACCAGCACGCCATGCGCATGTGCCACCGCTTGAACTCGAAAGTATCAACCTATGGGTGTTTTGAGTCCATACACCTAACATAAACTATAGATGCCGGGCTCGTTTCAGGGCGCAGAAAAACCGCCTTTGGTGCAATCAAGGGGTCGACGGTCCGTGATATGCCGCGCGCGTTATCTAGTCGATCGCCGCGCCTCGTAGAACGTCCCGTTGCAGAGGAGCGCGCAGATCACGTCAACGCGCCGGCGCGCCAGGGCGCGGAGAGCCTGCTTGTGGCCCTTGCCCTCGGCGCGCTTCTTCTCGTAGTAGGCCGCCGCCCGCTTGTCGAGCTGCAAAGCGCACTGCGCTGAGCGGATGGCGGCGTTCTTGAGCCTGCGCGGAGCGACGTGGGCCACGCCGACTCCCATGTCGCGCGCGACTGCGACGACCGGCCTGCCGAACGCGCCATATTGGTCAACCGTCACCGGCAGCTCGCCGTGGACGGACGCGTCGCAAATGAGCGCCCTTATCCCGCCCTCGTCCTAGGCGACCTCGCGGCGCATGAGCGGCCCGTCGCAGTGGCGGTCGAGCAGGACCGCGTAGTTGGACGACTTGCCAACGTCGATGCCCGGGAAAAAGGCGTAGCGGGCGACCTCGCTTCTCTTCATGGGGCTCCAATCTCTAAGCTCCTGCTGGCCTTGGAGTCGTCTGGCGCCCGCCTTCCACAGCATTCTACGGAGCGAGGACGTCAACTTTATGAGCGATGAGCAGGCGCCATCGGGGCGGTGGCATGATGCTTATGGCCCTCGAGAACAATACCACCAAGCCGTGTCCACCCTGGCGACGGCCAGCGCGGAGGACCGCCCTCCGCGCAAACCATTTTAGGGAATCGACCAAATAGAATACCACTGGGACGCACGTTCGAAGCGCGTTTGTTCGCTCACGATTACTCCGCGGTGCGCACGGTACCGCGCGCAAGCGGCGGCATGCAGAAGGGGCCGCGCATCGTGCGCGCGAGGCCAGTCGCCGCGGCTTCCCGGCCGCCCATGGGCGGCAAGCCCGCGCGCACGATGACCGCGCTGGACGGCAACGGCGAGCATCCGCGAACCCGAAACAAGCGCGCAGGCCGCACGCTGGAACGCGGGAAGTCGGCGAGCGGCATAAAGCCGAGCAAGAACTCATGGACAAAACTCGGGATTGTGCATAGGCCGTGGACAGAAATC
>CAUVMU010000175.1:0-4338 GCA_963552775.1 uncultured Eggerthellaceae bacterium
GGGGTGCGAATCCGAGTGCTTTGATGCGTTTTCAGCGAGAAAGAGGGACATGGCTTACCGCATCGGCATCGATACTGGATCGAAGACGATAAAGGTCGCCGTGCTCGATGACAGCGGTGAGCTGGTCTGTTCGCGCTATCTGCGCCATCGCTCGGACATTCGCACGACGATGGCCGACGTGCTGCACGATATGGTGTGGCGCCATGGCGACCTCGAAGGCTCGGTGGCGGTTACAGGGTCAGCCGGTATTGCCGTGGCCGAGATGCTCGACTTGCCGTTCGTGCAGGAAGTGGTCGCGACCACACGTGCTGTGCAGGACGCGTTTCCCCAAGCGGACTGCGTTATAGAGCTTGGCGGGGAGGACGCCAAGGTCATCTATCTGACCGGCGGCCTTGAGCAGCGCATGAACGCGACGTGCGCCGGAGGCACGGGCGGGTTCATCGACACCATCGCGTTCATGCTCGGTGTTTCGCCGCGTGATATGGGACGGCTTTCCCTCGGTGCGAGCCGAACGTATCCCATCGCCTCCCGCTGCGCGGTGTTCGCCCAAACCGATGTGCGTCCGCTGCTGAACGCCGGGGCGAGCAAGTCGGATATTGCCGCGAGCGCGCTCGAGGCCGTGGTGCGTCAAACGCTTGGCGGCCTCGCATGCGGGCGGCCGCTCCAGGGAACAGTGGTGTTTTTGGGAGGCCCTCTCGAGCACATTCCCGACCTGGTGCGTCGTTTTCGTCGTGCGCTCGGTCTCACGTCGGAAACCGGCATCAAGCCTGATGATGCGCACCTGTTCACCGCGATGGGGGCGGCTTTGAGCGCGCCGGGTGTCAAGGGCGCGAACGGGGGCGCCGCGAACGCGCCAGCGCCGGGTGTCAAGGGCGCGAGCGGGGGCGAAGGGCCTGATGACGCGCGTAGACGCGCGAGCGTCGTGTCGCTCGCCGAACTGGAATCGCGCCTGCGCGCTGCTCCCGATCCTGCGGACGATCTGGAACATCTGCCGCCGTTGTTCGAGAGCGATGACGACCTGCGTGCGTTCGGGGAGCGCCACCGCACGGCTCGCGTTGCCCGCACGACGCCCTTCGACGCGCGCGGCCCCCTGTTCTTGGGTCTCGATGCCGGGTCTACGACGGTGAAGTGCGTCCTCGTCGATGCCGGGGGCGCACTCGTAACTTCCGATTACCGACCGGTGAGAGGGGATGCGCTCAAGACGGCGACTGAGATGCTCGCCGACGTGCAGCGCACGCTTCCTTCGCCGCGCTACGGTCGTTCCGAACAGGCCTTTATCGCGCATGCGACCGTGACGGGCTACGGCGAGGACCTGTTGCGCGCAGGACTCGGCTTCGACTCGGGCGTGGTGGAGACGGCGGCTCATCTGAGGGCCGCGCTGCACATCCGTTCCGATGCATCGTTCGTGCTCGATATCGGCGGGCAGGATATGAAGGCGCTGTGGGTGCGCGACGGGGAGGTTTCGGACGCCGTGCTCAACGAGGCCTGCTCGAGCGGGTGCGGGTCGTTCATCGAGGGTACCGCACATGCGCTCCATGTTTCTCCTGCGACGTTCGCCGAGGAGGCTCTGCGGGCAAAGAGCCCGCTCGACCTGGGGACGAAATGCACGGTGTTCATGACGTCCCGCGTGCGCCACGCGCAGAAGATCGCCGCGCCGCGCGCCGACATTGCGGCGGGAATCGCTTATTCGGTCGTGCGCAACGTGCTCTACCGTATTATCGGGAGAAAGCGAGCGTCCCAGCTCAAAGGGACGGTTGTCGTGCAGGGGGGCGCGTTCAAATCGGATGCGGTGCTGCGCGCTTTCGAGCTCGTGTACGGCGTGGAGACCGTGCGCCCCGACATCGCGCACCTGATGGGAGCGTATGGCGCGGCCCTTATCGCGCGGGAGCGTGCGGCCGATGCGCTGTTCGGGGGCTTGACCGAGCTCGTGCACGCCAAGCCGCCGAGCCCCCTCTCGCCAAGCGGTCTGCTTTCCGTCGCCCAGCTCGAGACGCTTGACCCCGTTCGCCGTACGATCCGTTGCCCGGGCTGCGCGAACGCTTGCACGCTCACTCTCGTCTCGTTCGGCGAGGAGCGCCTTTTCATTAGCGGGAACCGTTGCAGTCGGGCCGGAAGCTTTGTCGATGTCCGAGGCCGCGCGCTCGATTCGGGCGAGGTCGAAAACATCCGGGAGCGCGACGGCCGTTCATCTGGGCCGGAGGACGCCGATGCGCATGACGGGTGCCTGCTCGACTTGGGCGATGGCCGCCTTCCCGATTCGAGGGACGTCGTTGCGCACCGGTCGTCTGCGCCGCCGAACGTGGTGGCGTGCGAGCAGCGTCTGCTCGCACGGTTTCGCAATGAGGTTTCCGCAGGCCCGCGCGGGGCCTGCGCTGTGGGACTGCTTACGGTGCTCAACAGCTACGAGAACCTGCCGTTCTGGCATACGTTCTTTCGTGAACTGGGCTTTTCGGTGCTGGTGCCCCAGCCCCGGGTCGGAGACGTGCCCGTGCGCGCGGACCGAAGCGCCGAGAGCATCCCATCGGAGAGCGTGTGCCAACCGGCGAAGCTTGCGCATGCGCGTCTGTACGAGCTTGCGGATGCGGGCGTGACGGCCGTGTTCATGCCGCGTTTCGAGCGGGGTTCGCGCTGCCCCGTCTCGTGCTGGTACGCGTCGGCCCTGCGCGACAACGTGCCGTTCCTCGCCTCGGGCGAGGTCGTGCTGCTCGATCCTGAAATCAAGGTGATAGCCGCGCGCAAGCTCGTGCGGCGTGCTTCGGACAAAAGCGCGCTGTTCGCCTGCATCGAACGGCTCGCACGTCCGTACGAGAGGCTTCGTGCGGACGAGTTCGCACGTGCGCTCGACGTCGCGCTCGCAGCTCATGAGCGCTTCGAGTCGGATATGGAGCGCGCCTGCAATCGGGCGCTCGAATGGGTTTCCGCCGATGAGCGGCGTCATGGAATCGTGCTGGCGGGGCGCGCGTATCATATGGACCCCGAGCTTCTGCACGGCATAGACGGCGAGCTTGAGCGATTGGGGTTCGCGGTGCTTCCTTCGCTCGGTCTTGACGCGCGGCTTGGCAGAGTCGAAAAACTGCCCTGGAAGCCCGCGAAACACCTCATGGCTCTGGCGGAGTTCGTTGCGAGGGAGCCTTCGCTCGATCTGGTGGCTCTCCGTTCGTTCAATTGCGGTTTCGATTCTGTGAGCCTTGAGCTCGTGCGCGACGTCCTTAAGAAAGCCCGTCGTACGTTCACGGAGTTGAAGATAGACGAGATTGTAGATACGGCCCATGTCCGCATTCGCTTGCGCACTCTGGCCGAAGCGGTTGAGGCGCGCAAACGGCGCGCGCGCTCGATCGGCGGGTCGCTTGATGTGGCGGGCGCCGCGACGGATGCGGCGGGAGCGCTACGGCGGCGAGCCGATAGGCTTCAGCTTGATGTGGCGGGCGCCGCGGCGGATGCGGCGGCTGCGGCGGCTGCGGCGGATGCGGCGGGTGCGGCGGCTGCGGCGGCTGCGTATGCCGCTGCCCCTTCCATCGAGAACCTCGCGTTCGGGCTAGGACCGGCCGATCTTTCCTGCGCGCGGGCCGACGTGACGCCCGATATATGCTTTACGGCGGCAGCCCTCATCGCGCACGCCATTCGTCAGGTGCGCGCGAACCCGCACCTTCGATGCCTTCGCGTTCCCCCGGTGTGCGCAGATTGCCTGGTCGATGCCCTTCCGTACGAGCTCGAGCGCGCGGTGGGATTCACACCAGAGCTGGAGTGGGCGCTCGATTGGGACGACGCGTTCTTCGGAGACGTGCGTCCGTCCGCTGCAGGGGCGCCGGGAACGTCGGGGACGGCTCATTCGCTTTGGCGCTCGGTACGGCCGGGCGATGGGATACAGCTGGGCGGTGGAGCGCTGCGAGGCGATGGGGTACAGCCGGGCGATGAGGCGCTGCGGGGCGATGGGGTACGGCTGGACGATGGGGCGCCGCGAGGCGATGAGGTACAGCTGGGCGGCGGAATGTCGCGAGGCATAGCATCGGCGTGCCCCGGCGAAGGGAGTTCTGCGCGCCCGCGCATCGGAATCGTGGGGAACGCGCTGCTCTGCTTCGACTCCTACATGAACGAGGGACTGTGCGCTTTGCTTGAACAACTCGGGTGCGATATCGCGCTGCCTGACCCGCGCAATCTGATCGCCGACGACGTGCATTACCTGTCCCAGCTCGATGCGTTCGCGCGCGCAGGGGTCGACCACGGTGTCTATGTGCAGAGCTTCGGATGCTTGAAGGGGAAAGTTCATGCGCGCGGGGCTGCGCATGAGTTCGCGCGGCGTTATCCGGATATGCCCGTGACGGTAATCGATTACGACCC
>CAUVMU010000176.1:0-4311 GCA_963552775.1 uncultured Eggerthellaceae bacterium
GAGCCCGATCCGCTCAATGTCCCCGACAAGTACGAGTCCCTTTCGAACATGATTGGAGCCGACGAGTTCCCTTTGACGGCCTATTGCAACGAATGGTCCGATGCCACGCGTATTTGGGAAGCGTGCATCGATGGTAAGCCGTATCCGCTGAAGGGCGGCATCAACGAGTCGGGTTCGTTCATGAACCAGTCGAACGCTCTGCTCGCGTGGGAAGGTCTCTCGAAACTCGACTTCTGGGTCGATATCAACATGTTCCATCATCCCGGCACTGAGATGGCCGACATCATCCTGCCGTGCCAGCATTGGAGCGAGATTTCGAACATCCGCGTATCGCAGGGCGCTTCGGGCGGCATCGGCGCTACGGTAAAGGCGGTCGAGCCTCCGGCCGATACGCTGTTCGATTACGATATCAACCGCAGGCTGTTCGACGCGGTCGGAGACGTCGATTCCACATGGACGAACATCGCTGGTACGGCGCCCGGGTCCTTCGACTACCATGAGCGGCTCGACGATTAGTTCGCGACGAACCATGCGAGCAATCCCAAGGTCAAATGGGCGAGTTGGGACGAATGGAACGAGTATTTCCAAAAGAACGGTTGGCTCAATGCAAAAGTGGTCGAACCCGACCGTTGGGGGACTTATCGACGGTTCGAGACCGGTTGGATGCGCATGGGCAAGGATGCATGCACCGGTGCGTTGTTCTCATCCGACCTGGAGACAGGCCAGCCGGTGAACAACTTCGGATGCCCGACTCCGACGGCGCTTGTCGAATTCTGGCCCATGATGTTCGAGACGTACTGTATCGACAAGGCCAACGAGCTGCAACCGGGCAAATTCGATCTTCTGCACGAAATGATGCCCCATTTCGATGAGCCCGCATCGGGGCCGAAGGGGACGGTGGATACGACCGAGTATCCCATTCTGCTCACGACGGGGCGCCGCATCCCGGTGTACTTCCACTCCGAGCACCGCCAGCTGCCCTGGTGCCGCGAGCTATGGCCGGCCCCGCGTCTCGAGCTTAATCCCGAGAACGCTGCAGAACTTGGCCTTGAACAGGGGGATTGGGCTTGGATTGAAACCGAGTGGGGCAAGGTTCGTCAAGTGGTCGACTTGTACTACGGCATTGCGAAAGGCTGGGCGAATGCAGAGCATGCCTGGTGGTTCCCGGAGCTTCCTGCGCCGACCCACGGTATGACGTTGTGCAATATCGAGTGCATTTGGAACCCTCACGGTCAGGATAAGTTCATCGGGTCGTCGCACATGCGTGGCGTGCCGGTCAAAATCTACAAGGCAACGCCGGAGAACTGCCCAGATGGCAAAGTGGTCCCCTGTGCACCTGAAGACGGAACCGAAATCATCTACGACTGCTCGGACCCGCGCCTGAAGGCGTGGCTGCCCGACTACGACGCGCGAGAGGAGGCGTAAGGACCATGGCGCGCTACGCTATCGTGACCGACCTGAACCGCTGCGTCGGATGCCTTGCCTGCATGGTCGCCTGCAAGGTGGTGAACAACGTCCCCATCGGCAACTACTGGGACAAGGTGCTGCGCATCGGCCCAACCAAAAAGGAACGGGCGACAAGCGATCACGACGTGGAGATGTACTACCTCCCCATGCAATGCCAGCACTGCGAGAACCCCGAGTGCGTGCACGTGTGCCCCACCGAGGCCTCTCACAAGATGCCCGACGGCACGGTGCAGATCGACAAGTCCAAGTGCATCGGCTGCCAGTTCTGCGTCATGGCCTGCCCCTACGGCGTGCGCTACCTCAACGAGGAGGAGCGCGTCGTGGAGAAGTGCACGCTCTGCGAGGGAATTGTCGCTGCTGGCGGGTTGCCCCAGTGCGTTGCGCAGTGCGGCGGCTGGGCTCGGTATTTCGGCGATTTGGACAAAGGTATCGAGAATTTCGAAGGACCGGGCATCGCTTACGGGGGCGACCGTTCCTACGAGGCGCTCTACGAAGGTAACCGCGTGAAGCTTGAAGATGTGGCGAAGCCCTATACCGGCGCCGATATCCATCATGTTCCGAATGTGGGAAACAATCCGGAATTCGCCTACATCCTGCGCGACCGCACGTGGCAGGGAAAGGAGTAGGGCATGGAACCGCAATGGCCTCTGATCCTGTTCACCACGCTCGTCGCGTGGTCGGCGGGCCTGTTCGCCTCCCAGGGCGCCCTCGCCCTCAAGGGCGGGGGGCGCGCCGCCCAGCTGCCGGCGCTTGCCTGCTCGGCGGCCCTGCTCGCCGCCGGCCCCTCCCCGGGGCCCTCCCGGGGAGGGGCTCCCCCCGGCCCCGCGCCCCCGGGCGGGGCCGCGCTCGCTTCCCCCGACCCCTTGCAACGAGGCGAGCATGGCCCCGTCCGGGGGCGAGCTGGTTTTCGGTGCAGTCGGTGTCGTTCGCTTCTTGTAGACAGGCGGGCGGAACCGATACTGTCCTTCGGCTCTGCCCGTGCCGTATTCGCTGTAGTCTGGATTGTGCCGTCCGCTCCTGTTGAAGGACGCGGCCGTGCCGACGCTAGCCCTGCTCGCGGATTTCCTCGTCGGTGATGGACTCGACCAAATCGATCAATTCTTGTTGGGTGTGCACGTCGAGCTTGCGGTAGATGTGGCGCATATGGGTGCGCGCCGTTCCTTCCGAAATGAACAGCTGCTCCTGGATGAAGGCGGCATTGCGGCCCTTCGCCAAGATGAAGAGCACCTCGGCCTCGCGCTTCGAGAGCAGGTAGCGGTTCGCCACAACCCCGCACTTCTTCTTGTAGCGCCCGAGCTGCTTGCGCTCTGCTGCGGCTTTGCCGTCTTCGTCGACATCCGCCTTTCCCGCATCGTCGGGCTTGTCATCGATTGCGTCGGCATCTTCGGCATCGCCGCTCTCGCCGAGTTGGTCGGGCGCGATTTTGTCGGTCTTGCGAATGATGAGGCCCTCCATCTCCGCCGTACGCGGCAGGCAGGCCTCGCCGACCACGATAAGCGCGAGCGCCACGATGATCACGACGGTCTGCGTGTCTATGCTCGGGAAATACCACAGGTACAGGACGCTCACGAGGGCCCCGAGCGCAAGGGAGCCGCGTCCGTATCCGAAGCTCAAGAAAGCCGAGACGCGGTAACGTTGCGACAGGTCGGCGTAACTGATCCACATAATGCTCTCGAATAGGATGTAGGCGCACGAGAGCGCGAGGATCGCGAGGGGCTCCCCTGAACTTCCCGAAAGCTGCACGCCTACGATGATGACTACGATGAGCGGTAGCATGGTGCGGAATATGAAGTTGAAATGCTGGCGTTGCGTCAACATGGCCGCCACCATGAGCAGGCCCGCGATGGCTCCCGCGCCCACGATGAGCAGCACGCTCAAGCCCGACGTCCCGAACGCATGGAGCTCGTCGACTGCGAAGAACCTGATGAACCCGAGCGCGATACCGAAGATGAAGCTGGGGATGCAGATGCGCGCCGCGAACGGGGTCTTGCGTACCTGCAGCGTGACGTTGGCGAACGCGAGGTTGTCGATGAGCTCGGTGCTGCACCGATGCAGGCAGAAGCACTCGAGGAAGGGTATGAGGGACACGACGATGCCGCCGAGCGGGTGCAGGGCGACGTCGAGGTTGGCGAACAGCGCGTAGGTGAGTACGCCGATGAACAGCGACAGCGCCGTGGAGGTAACGGTCGTGGCGATGTCGCACATGCTGAACGACACGCCGTAGCTCATGAGCAGCACGCCCGATCCCAGGCCGGTGAGCGCCGCGGCCGTTACGAGCAAGAGCGGTCCTGCGGGCGCTGCGACGTTGATGAAGAACAGCAGGAAGGTGCCGACGCTCGCGCATGCGGCGGCGACTAAGCGGTTGCGCATGCGTTGATGCCGCGTAAGGAACAATCTTCGAAACGTGTACGAGAATCCTCCGTAGGATAGGAGCAGGCTGGCGAGCACGATGAGTGAGCAGACGTGCAGCAGGCGGCTCGATGCCCCCGCTTCGACGGCCCCTGCCCCCACGAACAGCTGGATGCCGTTGAACATGGTGAGGTACACCCATGCCCAGTGCATGCCGAAGCCGAGTATGAGCGCGCCCGACAGCTTCCCTAACGAGAAGCCTTCGTCCTCGGCTCGCGTTACTTCGAAGCGCGGCAGCTTCAACTCCATAGACGCAACGTCCCCCATCTTCGTCCGTGCAAGAAAGCGCACGGACGTTCCTGCGAAGTCGAGAGGTCCCTCCAACCCGGTGGCCGACCCTGCGAGCGCGGTCGACCTATCGCTTCGTAGACAGTTTACCTTGAAAAAGGGTGCGCATTTCCAAAAGCGCGCGCTCAAGATCGAGAATAATAGCCT